>MHEL01000019.1:3013-3583 GCA_001803815.1 Nitrospirae bacterium RBG_19FT_COMBO_42_15
TATGCCGAGGACCCTAAGCGCATCATGCGCCATCCCCTCATTTGCCTTTAAAATCGCCTCTCTGTCCTCTTTTGCAATAACCTTCATCTTGCCGTCATTTAAGATATGTGTGCACCTTTCCAGAATTAGCTCAGGCGCGCCCTTCATAAATGCCGCCCTCTTTCCATCCTCCATCTGATTGATGGTGGTCATCCTCTTTCTCTCAGAGGAAAACGGTATCTCCTCCACCCTCGGGTTTTCAAGCTTTATCTCATGGGTATGCATGCCTGCCTTTGCTGCCGCCACAACCAATGCGCCCTCTGTAGGGTCGCCCTTTATCATCCATTTCCCTTCCTTTTCATGGAGGTCTGAATCATTGCATAGAATACCCCCGCGAAGGAGCATTGCCAATGACTTGTCGCTTTTAATATCAATCGGACCAGAGCCTTTAAACTCGCCGACCGGAGCATATCCTGCGCCTGTAACCTCTACCATCCTCCCTGTGGTAAATATCTTTCTTATAGTCATCTCCCCCTTTGTAAGGGTGCCTGTCTTGTCTGAGCATATTACAGTTGTACAGCCGAGTGTCTC
>MHEL01000019.1:3682-11456 GCA_001803815.1 Nitrospirae bacterium RBG_19FT_COMBO_42_15
TGCAGCAACAGCAAGGGCAACTGCAAATAATACCATCTTAACTATAAATGGGATCGTAATCGTCCCTACCCACGCCTCCTTTGCTATGCTGTAGCCGGCAACTATAAAGCATATGCCGAGGGCTATTATCCCAAGCCATTTGCCAATCTCTTCTGTCCTTTTTTCAAGAGGCGTCTGCTCTGTCTCAACTGCTGTAACCTCTTTAGCAATCTTGCCGAACTCTGTATCCATCCCTGTTGATGTTATAACAACCTTTCCCCTCCCATAGGTAACTGTGGTGCCTGTTAAGACCATATTCTTTCTGTCGCCAACGCTTATCCCCTCAGGCAGTGTATCCATTATCTTTCCTACAGGCATGGACTCTCCTGTAAGCGGCGCCTCATCGCACCGCAATGAATAATTTTCAACAAGCCTGCCGTCTGCTGGTATCTTATCGCCTGCCTCAAGGAGCAGGATGTCTCCGGGCACAAGCTCTTTTGACGAAACCTCTTCCTCCTTGCCTCCCCTTAAGGCTGTTATGGTAGGAGAGAGCATCTTTTTTAATGCCTCAAGCGCCTTTTCAGCGCGAAACTCCTGTACAAATCCGAGGACAGCGCAGAAAACCACTATGACTAATATAAGAATTGCATCAAGTATCTCGCCAACAGCCGCAGATAAAACAGTAGCGCCGAGAAGGATGATAATCAGGATATTTTTGAATTGATTGATAAAAAGTGTGAATGTGGATATGCCTTCTTCCTTTTGCAGCTCATTGTACCCGTATTTCTCAATCCTTTTTTTTACCTCTTCCTCTGTTAAACCGCGATGGCTGTCAGTATCAAGCTCTTTTAAGGCCTTTGCTGCATCCATCGCATGCCAAACCGCATTCCCTCCCATAAATTAAACCTCCAAATACTATCATTAGCAAAGATTATTATCTGTTGATAAAAGAAGACCCCACAAGCCGCCATAGCAGCTGTGGGGTCTTGATTTTTTAGAACCCTATCAGATTATTTTTTCCAGCTTCCTGCTTCTTTCCCCGCTGCTGTATCATAGCCCTTCTTTATCCAACCGGGAATACCATCACGCAGCCAATATACATTTTTATATCCTGCATCCAAAAGCAACGCTGACGCTGCTGGAGACTTCCAGCACTTAATCCCGTTACAATAGTTGACGATTGTATCGTCCTTTTTGACCCCTGCTGCCTCAGCCACCTTTGGTCCAGTCTTAAGCAACTCATCAGTACCAACCCACTTCGCACCCGGGATATGCTCCGCCTCGTATTCTTTATCTTTGCGGTTGTCGAGGATTACAACAGCCTTCCCCTCATCCATCCACTTCTTCAGCTCTTCAGTTGTGATATTTTTCACCCCTGCCATTGTTGCCGGCATTTCTACCTTTTGGCCGGCGAGGTTTTTCATCTCATCAGCCGTCTTCAATGCCTTAGCGGAAAACTGCTCGGCGAAAGCCGACCCTGCCATCACAAAAAGCACTGTTAGAATCACGGCAAAACCCATTTTTATTGTAGCTATCATTTTTATCTACCTCCTTTAATGAATAAAGTTTTTTTTAGTTTACCTTATATTAGGCACAGCAAATAAAATCCCGCCGAATAATAGATAGGCAAGGATCAAAGTCCAGACAACATTTAGCGCCTGCGCAATAATAAATGCCGCTGCCGGCCTGCCGCCCTCCATGCTTGCAAGCTCTGTAAACTTCGTCTCAAGACCTATGCAAACAAATGCAAGGGCAAACCACCATTTCGTGAGCCCGCTTAAAACTGATTTTGTTGATGAAACTGTGTCTATATGGAGAATGAAGGAGAATAAAATAGAAGCAATGATAAACCCAAGGACAAACTTAGGAAAACGCTCCCAGATGATTCTTGCGCTCGGCTTTTCCCCTGTAGTAGCGCCTTTCTTTATGGTCCAAACTATAGAAAGCACAAAGGCTGCCACTCCTATAAGGACATTCTGTGAGAACTTGACGATAACGCCTGCCTTCATCGCTGCTTCGCTGATTAATGCGCCTGCAGCAACAACAGAGCCGCTCGTGTCAAGGGTCCCGCCTATCCATGCCCCTCCCACAAGATCAGGGATGCCCAAGCTCTTTACGAGCCATGGCATTATAACCATCATGGGAACTGCGACAATAAGAACAAGGGATGTTACATAAGAGAGTTTCTTTTTATCCCCTTCAACTGCGCCGCATGCAGCAATAGCCGCAGACACGCCGCAGATGGAAACAGCAGTAGACAGCATCGCCGCAAAATCTTCATCAACCTTAAGCTTCCTTGCAATCCAGAAGCAGGCATACCATACAACAGAAACAACGAGAATCCCCTGAACAATTCCGAGGGCGCCGCCTTGAAGTATCTCAAAGAACAGGATTGCTGATCCGAGGATGACAAGCCCTGTCTTGATGTAGTATTCTGTTTGAACAGCAGGTTTGAGCCATTCAGGTACACCCACGGTATTGCTGATCAAAATGCCAAGAACCAGTGCGTAGACTACATACTCAACTCCCCAGTCTAATGCAAGGGCATTCCCTGCAATAAAATTTGAGACCCATGCAAGAAAGAAAATAATCGGAAAACCAATAATGAACTTGCCGACCTGGCCTTTAAGCAGAATCATGCCTATTGCTGCGAGTATGAGATAAGCAATGCCAAGCTTAACAGCCTTGCCGGTATTCTCTCCAGAGAAGACCTTCCCCGGAATACTTGTCGCACGCCCAGCGATTTCCTTGCCTAACGCTCCGGGAAGATCCCCGAGACGCGCTACTTTTTCGGCTGCAGCTCCAATACCTTTTCTGTCGCCTTTAGCAAGGGCTTCTTTCAGGTCCCCAAGCCTTTTAACTGTTCCTGCATCATCCTTAGCCTGAGCTTCTTTAATGATTGAATCAGCGGCTTTATTCCAGCCGTCTATTCTTGAGGCAATCTGCCCATCTGTGGTCCACTTAAATGAAGGGCTTATACTTTTGGTATCAAACTTAAATTGACTGGTTGATAAAAGGATCAGTGCAATAATAAGGAATCCCAGCCAGACGGCTATCCAATCCTCTTTTGTATATAAATCTGACCAACCGCTTACTTTTTTCTTAGCCATACTCTACCTCCCTTTTTAACTTAAGATAGATACTTGATTAATCCTTACTCCCAAAAACATCCCTAAAAACTATGAATTATTAATAGATTAAAGCATCCCCCCCTTCATTAAGAAAGAATAAAGGTCTATCGGGATTATTTGTAGAACTTTTCCACATCACCCCCTTAGAATTGAAATTTTCAGAAGATATTTGATAAGTTTTTTTTGAGTATTTTAAACACCCTTTTATATTCCTTTTCAGTATCCTTGTCAAGTGAAAAGAAATATATAAGTAATTGTAATATCAATATAAATTTATATTATCAGATAGCATGTTACAGCCCTTTTGCCATCTATCCTCTATTGCATCCTGCTGCCTGCTCATTATTGCTTTAGCATAAAAATATAAATGCATCTTAAATTATTATTGTGATGGTATAAACCTAAATATTTCAATGAGTTGAATTCAAGATGGAGAGGTAATTTATTGCAGTTATTCTTAAACAAAAATGTAGGGCATTAATAAAGAATAAAAAAACTGAGGTAGGATTGTCAGCTGACCTTTATATCTACTGTCTCCTCAAATTTATTGCCTTCTGAACAGGTCAAAACAACTTTTAGCTGTGCAGATTTTACCGCCTTAATCTTAAAGCCTATCAACGGATTCTCGCTAAGGCCCGGCGACAGGTCAAAATCATTAATCTGCTCTCCGCCGTAATACACATACATCTTCTCAAGCGTATGCTTAGGAATGGTCTTTTTTGTCTCCCTGTCCTTGCGGAGGCCTGACTCCATCGGGTGGTCAATCTTTACCTTTATCTCAACGATGCTGCCCTTCTTGATATCCGAGGGAATCCTCATCTTCGGTTTTTGCGTTTCTACCATTGCCATATAATCTCCCTCCTCCTGAGAATTAGGATTTAGAAATTAGAATTTCCCTTAGCACCCTCCAACAGTAACCTTAATGTCAGCGCTGCCTTCCCACTTTCCATGTTTATTGCATTCCACTATAGCCCGCACCTTTGTGCTCTCAGCGAGTTTTATTCTTGTAGAGATATATGCCTCGCCGTTTGCAGGCGTAAACCTGTAAAGACCCTTGCTCGGTATTGCGCTTAAATCATCTAAAATGTATATGCTCTTTATATAATGGTCAGGCTCCATGGGGTGGTTTACAGAAACTATTATTGGGACTAAACTGCCGTCTTCAGCTATTATTGGAATATCCACTTTTGGGATATGTATTGCCTCTTCAGGGGTAAGGTTTTTCGGATCAACTGCCTTTTTTCCAGACTCTGCAGCAGCCAATACGCTCTTAGGCATAAGTATATCAGGTATGATTGAACTGATTAGTCCAATTAATGCAGCGGCCCTTAGAAATGCCCTTCTTGAGAGACCCTCTTTGATAATATTCATATTCATCTCCCTTCTTTAAGTAGGGGCGAAAAATCTTTCGCCTATGCAGGTTCAGGCTTGTAAATGGTTTTGGACAGGTTGTAAATCTGCTTTTGATAGAATAAGTTTAACAAAGAAAGCCTTAAAATGCAAACCAAAAAAATAAATATCCCTTCATGGCAGGGTTGCTACAGCCTTCTGGCCGGGGCGTATTATAGCAGAAGGGCCGATGCTGAATCTGATATCCACCTCGTATAGAGACCCTCCTTCACTAACGCCAACCGGCTCCATTCCAATACGGCTGATTACACCTTTATATTCCTTGCCAGAGACCTTTACAGAAGCCTTCTGCCCAAGCGACAGGGCTGCTAATCCTTTGTCAGGGATTTTGATTCTCGCCACCATATAGCCTGACTCTGCAAGTGTAAACATAGGGGCAGGCTGCATAGCTGATATAATGGTCTGGCCAATCTCAATAGTTCTATTCAGTATTATTCCGTCAAAAGGCGCCTTGACAACACTATATTCTAAATCAAGCTCTGCCTTTGTCAGGACAGCCTGAGCTGCCTTATATTCAGCATCGCTTGTTAAAGATCCAATCCTTGCAAGCTCCAGCTCGTGGTCAGCAAGGAGCTCCCGTTCATGCATCTCCTTTGCCCTTTTTAATTCCCCTTCTGCCTCGCGATGCTTCACCTCAAGCCTTTTAACCCCTGCCTTTGCCTTTTCCACCTCCGCCTTAAAAGGACGCTCATCCAGCTTCATCAGAGGCTGCCCTTTGCGCACATGATCGCCTATATTTACAAGCGCCTCTGTTACAATACCTGATACCGGAGTGCTAAGCTCAACCTTGCGGGACCATTGCAGGGCGGCATCTATGTCCTTAGCCCATAATGCAGCAGGCAGTATAAATAAAAATATAAAACAGAGTATCACTGAATCTGCTCTTTTATTCATCCTTTCCTCCATTAAAGACCTTTTCCCCTGTAAGCGCATCAAGCCTTGCCCATGCCAGCGCAATGGCGTATTTAGTCTCTGCAAGGCGCAGCCTCGCCTCAGAATATTCCACAAGGGAGCTTCCAAGATACGCCCTTAAACCCTGCTCATAGATGGTTCTTGCATGGTCAAGAGACAGGTCTCTATATTTAACCAGTGTATTGACCTCTTCAAGCTGATAGTGCAGGACATTTATCTGCTGCCACGTTTCAAAAACAGCCTTGCGGACATCCATCTCCCTGCGGCGCAGACCTGCCTCAATGCGGTGCAGCTCAGCTGTATGCGCTGCAATCTTGGATGCCCTTCTGCCTCCTGTTAAAAATGGTATCTCCAGCACAAGCCCTGCGCGCAGCCTGTCCCTTGAGCCAAACTCCCTCTCATAAGCAGATGCCTCAAGTTCAGCAGACAAAACAGGGCCCCACTCAAAGCGGGCAGCCTTAATCCGTTTATTCGCAGCCTCAACCTTCTCCTTTAGGGATAGAATCACAGGGTCTTTGGAAAGGGCGCTCTTGATAAGCCCTTCCATCTCCGGCAATTTACGGTCAATCTGCAAAAGCGAAGGCTCTGTAAGCGCTGCGGGGAGTTTGCCGGGGCGATTAAGCGCCTCAGCAAGAAGCTGTCGTGTAATATTCTGACGCGCCTCGCTCGCAGCCCTTTTTCTGCGCGTCTCCCTGTATTTTGCCTCTGCCTCCAAGAGCTCTAAGCCTGATGCCTTTCCTAATTCCTTGCTTTTCTCCAGACTCTGAAACCTGAAATAGGCGACTGCCACTTCTTCTCTATTGCGGATAAATTCAAGATCTGATATCAGCACGCCGAAGAATTTCTCCATGATATCTATCTGCCGCCTGCTCATTGCATCCTTATAAAGCAGCTCGTTAGCCTTTATATCCATCTCTGCTGCAGACAGCTTAAGGCTGCTTCTGCCAAAATCGTATATCCTCTTTTTCAGCGAAAAGCCCGCCATTGAATCATTATGGGATTGGTCTGGCGCAGCCCGGGCAGGCTCCACCCACGTTGCGCGGCCGACAACAGAGGCATTTATGCCTGTCTCGGATTCCACGCCAAGATATCTTGCCTCTGCATCTTCTATTTCTGATTTTGAAAGCAATATATCGGGATGCGGCTCACTGGCAAGCTGGAGCGCATATTCAAGGGTGAGCGGTTCCGGCAAGGACGGAGCAGGCTTTTCCTCAGCGCGAAGATGAGGAGATAGCGTCAACACATAAAGAAAAAATGCCGCATAAATGCCCGGCTTCCTGATGAAACAGCTCTTCATTTTGCCTTTTCTTTTTGTCTCTGCTGTTTATATTTTATAAAAGGCATATCCTTATATACGCCGTTTGCAACATATTCCCCAAGCCATATGAATTCAGTATCAGTCTGTGTGGCGCCCAGATAACGCGTTACCTCATTGCCATTGAGATCAAAAAAGATAAATGTTGGGGTGGCTCGGACATGATTATCTCGTGTATACTTCTTCTCAGACATTGTCGCGCCTTTGAAATCAGTAATCTCCACATCGCCCCTTATATTTACAACAAAGATAAGAAAGCGCTCTTTATAAAAGTTATAGACTTCTGCTTTAGGAAAAACCTTTTCCTTCATCCAATTGCAGAAGGGTCATGTATCCTCTTCAAAAAAAAGCATGATGCCCTTTTTGCCCTGCTCCTTTGCAGTCTTGAGCTCGTCAGTGAAATCCCCAAGGGTTGCATCAAAGAATTCAGCAGCCCATGCTGTGCCATGCATCAATATAAATATTATTAAAAGGATTATGCCAAGCCTTTTCATCAATATACCTCTATTTTCCATACATCTCTATAACTTCCTTAATGAGACCCTCAAGCAGTTTCTCAACAGGGTCAAGGACATCCTTGCCGCTGTCATCATTCCAGATAAGGCGCCTGTAGGAGAGATACACCTTTTTTTCATCCTGAGGGAGGGTATAGACCATTATCTGATACGGGCAAAAAGCAAGGAAGTGGGGGTTCTTCTCCATCATATCCCTTGAACTAACAGCGCTGCAGAATTCCATGACATTTGCCTTCCCAAATATTTTCTTGGTCCTGCCCAGGTCCTTACCTGTCCTCTCCAGCATCTCACCCACATGGGAAACGCTGGATACAGTCAGCCCCCTTCCATGCAAAGCAGCCTGCAGGCCTTCCCATACCTCTTCATAGTCAGCATTAAATGTGTATATGACAACAGGCTCTTTGCCCTTGACAGACATCTCGCCTGTCAATGGTTTGTCCCCCTTAGCTGCAAATGCCTGCAGAGGAGACAGCGCTGCCAAAGACAACAGAACTAATAAAATTATTCTCGCT
>MHEL01000019.1:11644-12698 GCA_001803815.1 Nitrospirae bacterium RBG_19FT_COMBO_42_15
GAGGTTATATTTGAATTGCTGTAGCGGAGGCGCAACCCAGTTGAATGTCCTGCTGAACATAGCAGCTATATAGGAGCCGCCTAAAACACCGAATACTGTTGCTATCGCAAAATTGATGCCGGTTTCCCCTGTGTAAAGGATTATATATCTAAATGCCTCTGCATCAGGCCGGGCAAAGGTGAGGCTCTTTGGCCTCCATCTCTGTAGGAGCATAGGGTCGTCTGGGCCTGAAAATGTAAACTGGTCAATATGCATCATTGCCTTATATGCAGCGCCATTTATCCACCAGGCTAATACTACCGTAAGGCCAATGGCAGCGCCTGCAAGGGGCCATCTCCAGCCCCTCCATGGCGAACCTTTTGGAGCAGTAAGCATAAAGATAATAAGGATGATTCCCACAGCAATTATTATTAGCCATGACGGCACAGCGCTTATGAGATTCGGCAGATATTGATTCTGGAGGTTAAGTGTGAGGAACTCAATGTAATCTATCCTGAATCTTGCTGTAATCCCCCATAATGTGGCGCCAGAAGAAAGGATGAACGCCATAACAGTCACAAGGCCGCCGAGGTTTCCCTCTGCTGCCCTTACAAGGATTCTGCTTGCGCATCCGCCGCCAAATACAATTCCAACGCCGAATATAAAGCCCCCCACTATATAGGCAAGCCATGTAAATGGGCTGGATATGAAAGAGCTTCGGCTGATATCTACATCGCCAAAGCTATAAAGTATCTGCGTCCCGAGGATTGCAACCAGAAGGGCCATTGCATACGCCCTTGTCTGCGTCAAATCATTTGTGGTAATAATATTGTGGCAGGCTGCGGCAATGCAGAATGTTGACCTCTGAACCACAGCGCCCATCAGTCCGCCGATTAAAAGGCCGGATAGCCACACAATACGATTTATAGATTCTTTAATAGCAGCAACCTTTTCATCTGACAACGTTCCTACATCCATTGCCGAATAGCCTTTAACCTTTAATATTAGATAGATTACACATAAAAACGTCCCTGCAATCAGGGCAAAACCAATGGTTGTCTTTGTCTTTCCTATT
>MHEL01000020.1:0-6454 GCA_001803815.1 Nitrospirae bacterium RBG_19FT_COMBO_42_15
TATATCTTTTCCTTATATGTTTTTTCCAAAATTAGCTTTGTATTTTTCGTTATCTTTGTATGTACTGCCTCAAATGCCTCTTTTTCTGTTTTGCCCTTATATTCAACGGATGTAAAAATAACACCGCCTGCATTAGCAATAAAATCTGGTATGCTCAATATCCCTTTATCATGCAATATCTTTTCAGCGCCAATAGTAATGGGAATATTTGCGCCCTGAACAATCAGTTTTGTTTTTATCTGACTTACATTTTTTTCATTTATAACATCAGGCCTTGCAGCAGGGACAAGTATATCGCACTCTATCTTAAAAACATTATCAACAGGCAATTTCTCGCCCTTTTTATAATCAACTACGCTCTTGCCTGCATTTTTCAGCTTGATAAGCTCATTTATGTCAAGGCCGTTTTTGTTAAAGATTGTTCCATGCGTGTCATTTGCAGCAATAAGCTTAATTCCCCTTTCAGAAAGAAATCTTGCAGAGTGTTTTCCAACGCTCCCAAATCCCTCTACAACAAGACTCGCTCCATTTAAGCTTAATTTAATAAAATCCTTTGCAACATCTGTCGCAGCAGCAACGCCATAGGCAGTTGCGCCAAGCTCATCTAAGGGTATGCCGCCTATCTCCTCCGGCCTGCCGACCGACCTTTTTATCTCATCATATATAATTGCCATGGACTCTTCATTTGTCCCCATATCAGGCCCGGGAATATACATAACAAGCTCTTTTATTGCCTGTGCAAAAAGCCTGATGAGCGTCTCCTTATTTTCTGTTTTCGGGTCAGCTATTATCCCTGATTTTCCGCCGCCATGAGGGATGCCTGCTGCAGAGTTTTTAAATGTCATTGCCCTCGCAAGCCTGAAGACCTCTTCTGCTGTGACATCAGAGGCCATGCGGACGCCGCCGATTGCAGGGCCAAGAGATGTATTATCTACAACAACAATTGCCTTTAAACCCGATTTGGCATCATAGATGTGAACAACCTTTTCAGGGCCTATATCATCTGTAGTCCATTTGAAATCCATTAGCCGCCTCCAAAAATAGATAAAAACTGGATTCCTGCTTCTGCAGGAATGACAAACAGCAAAAAAGACATGTGTTAATTAATTATATGTTTACTATTTATATTGTCAAGGGAATTTACACTTGGATAGAGAAAGGCCTTTTTCTTAAGGTAAGAACTGCGATCTCAGGGGGGCAGCTAAACCGCACAGGTATGCCGATCATGCCAACGCCGCGAGAGACATAGACCTGCGTCTTGTCGTTTTTAACAAGACCATTTACATATTTCTGGCCGTATTTGGATGGGACTATCGGGGCAAGGCCAAGTATTGGAAGCTGGACCTGTCCTCCGTGCGTATGTCCGGAGATTACCAAATCCACCCTTACATTCTTTGGCAATTGCTCAGAATAGTCAGGATGGTGGGAAAGTAGAATCCTCGGCATGTCATCAGGGATTCCTTTAAATGCCTTATCAAGTTCTTGCGTGTCTTCAAGATAATCGCCAACCCCTGCAATACAAATAGAGTTCCTTTTTGTTATTACCGCATTTGCATTGGTTAATAATGGAATATTATTTCTTTTAAAGTTTTTAATGCAAAGATCTTCGCCCTCCCAATGGTCATGATTGCCAAGTACAGCATAGGTTCCATAAGGGGCATTAAGCTTGCCAAATGCATTTATCACAGGCCTGATATATTTTGGCGCTGATGATACATAGTCGCCTGTAAGGACAAAGGCATCTGGCTTGAGATCATTTGCCATGCCGATTACCTTTTCAATAAATTTTATGCTTATTAATGGGCCGTGGTGGACATCTGTAAGCTGGCAGATTCTAAAGCCGTCAAAGTCATCAGGCAGGCCAGAAATAAATATATTAGTGTTTGTTACTGACATTTGCCGAGGCTCTAATGCAAATCCCTCAATGCTCAACCCGCCGATAGCGCCGAATATGGCAGTCTTTTTTAAAAAATCCCTTCGTGAAATTAATCTATTCCACATTGATTCTGATTCTTCCATTTCGTGCATAAAATATCCTCTGATGGTAGATTATTATTTTACAAGCTCTGCAACTGTTTCAATATGATAGGTCTGCGGAAACATATCAACAGCCTGAAGCCTTTTTAATTCATAACCCTTTGCCTTAAAATGCGCAATATCCCTTGACAGGGTTACAGGGTTGCATGATATATAGATTATCTTTGATGGCTGAAGCCGAACAATTGCATTAACAGAATCTTTTCCAACACCATTTCTTGGCGGGTCAATCAGGACAAGGTCAAATCTTTTTCCTTCAGCAAGCAGTGAAGCCATCCCATATTTGACATCATTATACATGAAACTTATATTTGAAATCAAGTTTTTTTTGGAATTATATTTTGCATCATCAATAGCTGTTTTGCCTGAATCCATTCCAATAACATTATCAGCATTTTTTGCAATAAAAAGGGTAAAGTTTCCAATGCCGCAAAAGAGGTCAAGGGCGTTTTTGTATTGCGCATCACCTATATAATCTAATGCTAATTTAACAAGAATCTTATTCTGCACCCAATCAATCTGCGAGAAAGAATCCCCGCTAATGCGAAAGCTGATGCCCTGCAATTCCTCTTCAATAAAAGGACTGCCGGCAATAATCCGCTTCTTATATTTGTCAATGAAGATAATGCCTGTTGCCTCTGAAACAGCTTCTTTAATTTCCTTAAAAAGATTATTAAGTTCATCTTTGCTTATTTCATCTGCATATAGAATGAACACCATTGCCCTTTCATCTGATGAGCAGTGCATGTGGAGTTCTTTGAGATCTTTAAGTTGTGATATTTTGCCTGAGTTAAGCAGTTCCTCAATCTTTTTTAATGCCTTATTCAGCAAAGGCCTCAGGAGCAAACATTCATTAACATCAACAAGCTGGTGCGTTTCTTTTTTATAATAGCCAATCTGATATTTGCTATTTTCATGCTTTACCCCGTTAGAGACAGGTTGCCAGCGACCGCCAGGCGCCTTTGGCGCCTTGTCTCTAACGGGGTGAACCTTAAACTGCACCCTTTGCCTGTAATTAAGCGGAGAAGAAGGAATAAGTGGTTGTATTGCAATATCATCCATTTTCAATGTTCTTTTAAATGTTTCAGCCAATATCTCCCTTTTAGACTGAACCTGAAATGGATAATCAATATGCATCCACTGGCATCCGCCGCAGTCATGATAGATAGGGCAGGCCGGTGCAATGCGATGAGGCGACGGCTCAAGAACCTGAATTAGCTCTGCCTCTGCATAGTCCTTTTTTCTTGCGCTGATTTCAACAAGCGTCTTTTCGCCTGTAATAACATCAGGCACAAAGACAACCATGTTATTGTGTCTGCCAAGCCCCTTTCCGCCATACACAAGCCGTTCAATATGGAGTTCTATTTTATTGCCGAGCATAAGGATTAAAAGAAGGTGCGCTGTGTGCAGCGCCACTATAAATTACTCAAAAAGCCTTTTATATCTGTCGTAGCCCTCTTTTTCTAAATCCTCCTTTGGGATAAACTTAAGCGCAGCAGAGTTTATGCAGTATCTAAGGCCAGTTGGTTCTGGGCCGTCATTAAATACATGGCCGAGGTGGGAATCAGCATTCTTGCTCCTGATTTCTGTTCTGGTTGAAAAGAGGCTTTTGTCTTCTCTTTCTGCTATATTGTCAGGCTCAAGCGGTTTTGTAAAGCTTGGCCAGCCAGTGCCGGAATCAAATTTATCAATGGAAATAAAGAGCGGTTCTCCAGATACTATGTCAACATATATGCCCTCTTTCTTGTTGTCCCAATACTCGTTTTTAAATGGCGGCTCTGTGCCTTTTTTCTGCGTAACCTCATACTGAAGGGGTGTGAGTCTTTTCTTTAATTCCTCAGTGGATTTTTTTACTTGGCCTGCTTTACCTTCCTCCCCCTGCCAAACCTCATTAATAAACTTGTCGCGTCCAGACCTTGACCTGTAGAATTTGTAGCGAATGGGATTTTTCTTATAATAGTCCTGATGATAATCTTCTGCTAAATAGAATTTTTTAAATTCAAGTATCTTTGTAGCAATCGGATTTTTAAAGACCCCTGATTTACCAAGCTTTTCCTTTGAGAGTTCTGCAAGCCGTTTCTGTTTATCATCATGATAAAAGATGGCGGAGCCGTACTGCTGTCCCCTGTCAACAAATGAACCTCCTGCATCTGTAGGGTCTATCTGTTTCCAAAAGACATCAAGGAGCTCTTCATAACTTATTTTTTCAGGGTCATAGATAATTTGTATTGTCTCATAGTGTCCAGTAGCTCCGGAAGAGACCTCTTTATAAGTAGGCTCCTCTCTTTCGCCGCCTGCATATCCTGCTATTACATCAGTTACCCCATTTAGCTTTTCAAAGGGAGGCTCCATGCACCAGAAACAGCCGCCTGCAAAAGTAGCCTTTTCAAGCCTTTTATCATCTTTCTTCATAGACGCACCTCTTTTCGGGGTGTCGGCATTTGAACACCCGTATAAAATGGTGAACAGTAGAATTGCTAACAGTAATAGCCTATTTAAAGTATTCATAATTATCTCACAAAGCGGTTAACATTATTTATATAATAACATATTATCTTAAAGAATAAAAATCCTTTAAGCCAGCAGACTTAACTTTTGAACTTATGTGTTATATGTGATAAAATCAATCAAACTAAAAGAGGCTGCGATCATTATGATTGAATCTTTTAATATCAACTACCATCTCCTCTCCCTTCCAGTAGTCGGCGCATTAATCGGCTGGCTTACTAATTATATTGCTGTAAAGCTTCTCTTCAGGCCGCAGAGGGTTTACAGATTTCTCGGCATAGAAATACACGGTTTACTGCCTAAAAGGAAAAAGGAGCTTACAAGGAGCATAGCCCACACAGTGGAGACGCATATGCTGAATACCCGCGACTTTTCAAATGTGCTAAAGGAGATGGAGTTTGAAGGGGAGATTAAAGAGGCAGTTGAGGAGATACTTAAAAGGCGCCTAAAGATCCACTGGGCAGGAAGGCTGCCGATGATTGGCAAGCTCAGCGGCAAGATTGCCCATAAGCTGCAGGATATAATTGTAAAGGAGATGATAGATGCTGTTCATCAATACAAGGACAGGCTTATAGAAAAATTCCACAGCCGCATTAATCTCCAGAAGATGATTATTGAAAGGCTTGAAAACTACGACATCATGAAATTAGAGGAGATAATCCTGAAGCTTGTTTCAAAGGAGCTGAGATACATTGAGCTGACAGGCGCAGTCTTAGGTTTTCTGATAGGTGCGCTTCAGGTGGTTTATGCAGTGGTCTTTACTTAAGAATACTTTGTCATCTCTGCTGCAAGCTTTATTGCCTCTATCATGCTCGTTGGATTTGCAATGCCTTTTCCTGCAATATCATAGGCTGTCCCATGGTCAACAGATGTGCGGATTATCGGAAGCCCTATTGTAACATTAACTGCCTTTCCAAATGCAAGCATCTTTAGGGGTATAAGCCCCTGGTCATGATACATGGCGACAATCACATCATAGTGGCCAAAGGTCGCCTTGTAAAAAAGCGTGTCTGCAGGCGACGGGTCTGTAACATCTATGCCATCGCCTCGCGCCTTGATTACTGCCGGCATCATCTCATCCCACTCCTCTGTGCCAAAGAGCTTTCCTTCTCCTGCGTGAGGATTTAAGGCAGCAAGCCCTATCCTCGGATTGGGTATCTTGAAATATTTCATTGCCTTGTTGGCAAGGAGGATGGTTTTGTACACCCTGTCTTTATTAATATGCTTTGGCACATCCTTTAATGCGAGGTGTGTTGTGACAAGGATAACCCTTAAGGGACCGCTTGCAAGCATCATACCAAAATCCTTTGTTTCTGTAAGCTCTGCAAGCAGCTCTGTGTGCCCTCTGTAAGGAAATCCCGAGGCATTCATTACCTCTTTATTTATCGGCGCTGTTGTCACCGCATCTATTATTTTATTCTGGGCAAGCTCTACCGCCTTTTTGATATAATCAACAACTGCCTTTCCTGCTGCCTTGCTCGGAAAGCCATGTTTTATCTGCCCCTCTTCTATGTTTTTAAGGTCAATGACATTGATTGTATTATGATAGATAAAATCATTTTTTATCTCAAAAGATGCCTTAACGGCAATTGAGAGTTTTAATAATTTTACCATGTCCTCTATTACCCTGGCATCACCAATTACAACAGGCTGGCAGAACTCCTGCAGCTTTCCCTGATGAAATGCCTTTACAATGACCTCTGGCCCTATGCCGGCAGGGTCTCCCATTGTTATTCCTATGATCGGTTTTTTAATCATTTTGTTAATTTCTCCTCTGTCCCAATCTTATGGTTTTGCTTGCCTGTATCCAAAGAGCTGAAATATGGAAAGTCCTTAAAGCCGGTGATAAACGCGACAATATTATACGGAACCTGCCTTTTTTTCTGATTATATTTTTTTACCATTTCAT
>MHEL01000020.1:6587-6781 GCA_001803815.1 Nitrospirae bacterium RBG_19FT_COMBO_42_15
AAGGTCATTGGCAGCAGCAATCTTTTCTTCCTGAGTCTTTGCCCATGTAAGCCTTATCCGCGCATCCTCTGCTGTTTTCAGTATACGGTTCTCATCCTCATTTGAATAGCTGTGTATGACGCCTGTATGCCGAGGGACGAGATATGAGATGCGGTGGAGGTAGTTTTCAATCTGCGTCCATGATGATTTTATGC
>MHEL01000021.1:0-1886 GCA_001803815.1 Nitrospirae bacterium RBG_19FT_COMBO_42_15
ATGCCATCGTGCTCATGGATCAAACCAGCCTGACTTGTTGAGATTTAACTATGCTGCTCAAATAGCTGGTGGAGGCGCGGTAGCAGGTTGTCTCGGTTGCCATACCACACAGAGATAGTTAATAAGTAATTACGAATTTCTCCGGGAGAGCAGAAAGCCTGCTCTCCCTTTTTTATGCAGGTTTTATGCAGAAATTGGCAGATATACAGACAGTCTGATGGTGCGGTTCAGGTTGTCATTTCGCTATTTCCTGAATCCTCTGCCTTGCCATCATGGCGTATTTATCATCCGGTTTAATAGAAAGGATCCGTTTGTAAAGTAAAAGCGCTGTCTCAACCGCCTTTTCGTGAAGATATATATCTCCGAGATAATACAATGCCCTTGTGTCCTCCGGCCTGAGGCGTATCGTTTCATTAAGTTCAGCTATAGCTGGATCTTTCAGGCCTTTCAGTTTATAGGCGATACCGAGGTTGTAATGAGCTTCAGGTTCATCAGGATATGTCGAAGTGATATTTATTAATTCTTTAATTGCAGTATCGAGCATGCCCTTCGTGCCGTAAGCTGCTGCAAGATTGATCTTAAAAGGAATAAAACCGGGATTTAAAATTGCCGCTTTTTGAAAAGCCCTGACAGCCTCATCCGTCAATCCCTTTCTGATGTAAGCGCTTCCGAGCGAATTATATGCATACGAATAATCAGGTTTCAGATAAAGCGCTGTCATCAAATAATAAATAGCCTCATCGGTCAGGCCCTTCTCAAGATAACATTGCCCCAGGATGAAATTGCCTTCCGAATAGGAAGGATTGATCGACACGCCATGTCCGGCCAGTTCAATCGCTTTGTCAACCGACCCTGCCTTTTTGAGGGCAAGCGCCAGCCCTATGTAAGGCCGGGCTTTTTCAGGGGATTTCCCGATCACATCAGACCACAGGGAAAGCTCGTCTCTCCAGAGAGAATTCCGATGAAAGGCGGTCCAGCCGTATGATACCGCCAGAATAATAATTACCGCTGTTTCGATCCATCGCAGGATTTTTCTGTCCATCAATCCTTTAAACGGCTAACACTTAATTTATGAAGACTGTCTCGTCCGCCCGCAGGGGCATCTGTCCTTTTCCCCCGGCTGATGCATATGACTGATATGGGACTCCTGATAATCGTCGTGGCCGCTTGATTTCTCCTTATCAATGCCGTGTAATTACTGTTCTGAGTTTCATAAGGTTCTCCTTTGCGCCGGCATCATCCGGTTGAATCCTCAGCACCTCATTATATTCCCTGATCGCCTCGTCAATAAGCCAGCTGCCTGCATAGGCAACAGCCAGGTTATAATGTGCAGCCGCATTGTCGGGCTCTATCTTAATGATTCCCTTTAATTCTGCTATAGCCTTTTCCGTTATCCCCATGGCGCCGTATGTTGAGGCGAGGTTTATCCGCGGCTCGATGAATTCAGGGTTAGAGGAAATGCTTTCCCTGAATTCTTCTGCAGCTATATAAAGTAGCCCTTGGCCTGCATAAATTACCCCAAGATTGTTGAGGGCTTCTGCGTTAAAAGGCGACAAAGCGAGAGCCTTTTTGAATAGACTCATAGCCTCCTCTGTACGACCCTTTGAAGCGAAGGCGCTTCCCAGTTGTATATATGCGTCGACAAAGTCCGGTCTTAATAATATGGCTTTTTTATATTCATCTATGGACTGATCGACAAGTCCCTTTTCCATAAGGGAATTTCCTGTAAAAAGATGGGCTTCTGTCAAGCCGGAATCCATTCTCAGGGCCTCTTTATAGCGGATTAGAGCTTCATCTATCATCCCCTTCTTGTAGTATGAGTTGCCGAGGACAATTTGTGCAACAGCAAGTCCCGGTTGTATTCGCACTGAATTGTAGGCCTCTGA
>MHEL01000021.1:1900-5947 GCA_001803815.1 Nitrospirae bacterium RBG_19FT_COMBO_42_15
AGTAGCCTGTTTGATTAAAAGCTATAGCAAGATTTAGGTGAGGGCGCGCCTTGAGGGGGGATTTTGCAACGGTGTCCGACCATAAAGTGGAAGCATCTTTCCAGAGAGCGTTGCGCTGAAAAGCGAGCCAGCCGGATAAGATCACCAACCCGAGAATAACTGCTTTTTCAACCCAACGCAACGTTGTTTTATTCATAGATTCTTAAGTTCCACCTTAATTGTTACCTCTTGCTCAGTCCGGTTTTTGCCAGCTTCAGGTTAAATAATGCCTCTTCATAATCAGGTTTAAGTCTGACCGCCTCTGACAGGGCATTCACGGCATTTTCATAAAGGCCGAGTGATATATATGCTGCGCCCAGATTATTATAAACGCTTGCATTATCGGGATTAAGACTGAGCGCCTTATTAAAGGCTTCGACTGCTTCGTTATAACGACCAATAGATAATAAGGCAACGCCGATGTAATTTTGTGTCATGACGAGTTTGGGATCCAGGCGCAGCGCCTGGTTCAGCGCATCCAGGGCTTCACGATAAAGCCCAACGGATATATAAATCACTCCAAGGTTATAATAAGCCTCTGCATATCCGGGGTTTATAAGCAGGGCCTTTTTAAATGCGTCAACGGCTTCCTTTCGCATGCCAGACTTTTCGTAAACTGCGCCTAATTCATTGTATGCCTCCGGATAATCAGGCCTCAGCCGTATGACTTGCTTAAAAGCCCTTTCCGCATCTTTATACTGACATAGGTTATAGTATGCGGCGCCAAGATTATAGTAGGCGGAATAAGAATCGGGGTCAAGGGTTAAAGCATTATTAAAAGATGGGACCGCCTCCCGATAAAGTTTAAGTTTCGCAAAGGCAACCCCTAAATTATTGTGCGCCTCTGCGTAGCCCGGTTCAATTTCTATCGCTTTCTCAGCCGCTGTTATAGACTCATGGTATTGACCTTTGCCTGTAAGAGCGGATGAAAGATTAATGTAAGGCCTGCTCTTTTGAGGAGATTTTTTTGCAGCATCGGACCAGAGGGAAAGATCATCCTTCCAGATAAGATTTCGCTGGTATGCAACCCATCCGAATAACAGCACCAAACACATAATAACTGCAGTTTCAACCCAACTCAGAGTTATTTTAAACACTTTCTTTAGTTAGCCCCTGAGCTCATTGCCATCAGCTTATTTATCCTTTCCCTTGCTTGCATGTTATAAGGCTCGATAATGAGAACCCTGCCGTATGTCTCGATCGCCTTTTTCATGGCTTCTCGTTGTTCGGCGTTCATTGCTCTTTGCCCATAGTTTTTAGCAAGTTCCTCATAGGCAATCCCAAGGTTAAACATTGTTGTAGCATCATCAGGCTCTGTGTTTAGTGATCTCTTGAATAGCTCCACAGCCTCTTCGATTCTGCCGGTCCTGCCATAGATACAGCCGAGGTTTGAAAGCGCTTGAGGGTAATCAGGCATTAATCTTATCGCCTGTTGATAATAATAGATGGCATCACCGGTCAATCCTTTTTTGTCATATATAAGCCCGAGGTTATAAAATGCCCTTGCATTGTCCGGGTCGATCTGGAGGATTTTCTTGTATTCTGCAATGGCTAAATTTGTAAGACCTTTATTAGCGTAAATTCCTCCGAGGACATTAAGCGCTTCCAGATTTCCTGGATTTATATTTAATGCAATCTCTATTTCCTTGATAGCCTGTTCCGTCAAGCCTTGCTTATGAAGCAGACCGCCTAAATTAATACGGGCCATATAATCATCAGGGGTTTTTTCAAGGGCTTTTTTGTACATTTCAAATGCAAGTTCCAATTGCCCCATTTTTTCATAGGTATTGCCCAGATTAACATAAGCTTTTAACGGGAAGGAACCTGTTCTTAAGGCATTCTGGTATTGTTCCAAGGCGAACTTATATTTTTTGACTTTTGAATAAGCAGTCCCCAAGTTAGTGGAGGGCCGTCCTTTCAAGGGTGATTTTTTAACGACATCAGACCAGAGGGTGATTTCATCTTTCCAGACAAGATTCCTCTGATATGCGGCCTGCCCATAAAACAATACGATTGCTATTATTGCTATAAGTTCAAGATAACCTGATTTATGCTTTGTTTGTTCCATCCGTTATTTTAATTTAAAATATCTTTCTTCAATGTCTTTTATAAAGTAATTGAAGTCAGGGATGTGTTTCTTAAGCACTCCAAAGATAATAGCGTCATCTATTTTATCATAGCCGTGAACAAGGACATTCCTTGTGCCGGCCATAGGGATAAGAAATCTCAATGAGTCTTCACTGATAATGGTGTTTTCAGCTAAAACAACAAATACGCCTTTGTTATCTTCGGGTTCTCTGAACCCCTCAAGTTTGATTATTATTCTGGCAATATCAATACATGCCTGAATAGCAACTTCGATATTCCTTTTTGTGTATCTTTTTGCTTATCTCAGCACCTAAGAGTTCAGCCTCCTGGAGCGCTCCAAAAGGGTCTTCTTTATAGAACCTTTCATCGAAGACAAAAGCAAGGTCTATGTCTGATTTTGCTTTTTCTTTACTTTTAGAATAAGAGCCGAATGGATAGATAGCCTTTATTAGATTACCCTTTGGTGCTATACGTTCCTGTAAAACCCTTCTTACTGTTTCAGCTGTATCCATTCAAGCCTCCTAAAAAAATTGTATACATTATACCATTAACTCTTTGTCCTTTGCCCTGTGCTAATTGCCATTGTTTTTATAGAACTGGAAAATTTGCATTGACACGCTTTTACAGTATAAATTAAATTAAAATGTGATAAACAAACTCGCTGAACTCTCTGATACAAAGAAAATTGCTCTAAGCGTTATATTAATAGCCACAGTAGCGATTATAATCTATTCAAATAGCTTTTATGCCTCATTTCATTTTGATGACCATCCCACAATAGTAGAAAACTATACAATACACAGATTTGATCTGAAAGAAATATTTTCTACCTCTTCACGGCCTATCCTGGATCTGACATTTGCTTTGAATTACTATTTCGGCAAGCTCGATGTCTTTGGCTACCACCTTGTAAACATCATGTTACATATAGCCAATGGTATAATGCTTTATTTTATCCTGCTCTGGACAATCAACACCCCCCACCCTAACCCTCCCCCTCAAGGGGGGAGGGCAGGGGAGGGGGTGTTCTCTGCTGTTAACTTTAGAGTCCCTCTCTATGCCAGTCTGATATTCATTGCCCATCCTATCCAGACCCAGGCAGTAACATATATTGTAAGTCGTTCTTCTGTTTTAGCGACAACATTTTATCTGATTTCGGTGCTCCTTTTTATCAGGGCATTTAAGCAAATAGCAAAGAGAGAAGAGCAAAAAACAAATGACGAAAGGCTTTATGCTCCGGGCTCTATGCCCTATGCTCTAAGCTCAAAGCTTTATTATTTTGGTGCCTTTCTATCCTCCTGCCTTGGGATGGGAACAAAACAGGAAACAGCTACACTGCCATTAATGCTGCTTATCTATGATTTTTACTTTATTTCCAAGGGAGACTGGAAGGTACTCAAAGGTCACTATAAAATCCATCTTATTATGTTCTCTACAGTGCTCATTGCAGTGTATTTAAGTTTTTCAGGTTTAAAGATGTTTGTATCCTTTGACTATGCAAAAGGCGTTCCTATGCCCCAGGAAGTTCCTATTACATCCTTCCAATATTTTCTGACACAGCTTCATGTCATTCCATACTATATTAGATTGCTTTTTGTACCTGCAAATCTCAACTTGGACTATGACTGGCCGATAACAAGGAATATTGATTTACCGACAATTCTCTTTTTTGTGTTATTGACTTGCATTATCGTTGCAGCGATAATGTTATACCGCAGGGCACAACTGATATCCTTTGGAATTATATGGTTTTTTGTGACATTGTCGGTCACTTCGAGCTTTATTGTTATATACGATGTTATTTTTGAACACCGGCTGTATCTGCCGTCAATAGGATTCGCTATGGTCATCGCCTTTATGATAAGTAAGATATCCAATTTAAAGATTGGGGGAAAGGTTAATTGGTCTAATTAGTTGGAT
>MHEL01000022.1 GCA_001803815.1 Nitrospirae bacterium RBG_19FT_COMBO_42_15
AAACCCGACATATAAGGAGCAGCAGGAGCAGATAAAAAACAAGGATTTGTCTACATACGGGTTTCTTGGCTATCCTGTATTGCAATCAGCAGATATATTGCTATATAAGGCTGACGCTGTGCCTGTAGGCATTGACCAATTGCCGCATCTTGAGCTTACAAGGGAGATTGCAAGGAGATTCAATTATCTTTATGCCAATTCAAAGCCAGAGGGATGGTCCTCAAAGGCATGGTCGTCAGATATAGAAATGTCGAAGGCATGGTCAGGAAATATACAAAGATCAGAATACTTAGGGATACTAAAAGAGCCAAAGGCTTTGCTAACAGAGATACCAAAACTACCGGGCACTGACGGCAGAAAGATGAGCAAGAGTTACAACAATGCTATATATCTTTCAGACCCTGTAGATGTTTTTGAGAACAAGGTAAAGAATCTTATTACTGACCCTGCAAGGGTGCGCCGCACAGATAAGGGTAATCCGGATGTCTGCACTGCCTTTGTGTTTCATAAGATTTATTCATCAGCAGATAATGTCAGCCAGATAGATAAAGACTGCAGGGCTGCTGCTATTGGCTGCACTGACTGCAAAAAGAGGCTGTTAGAGAGGATGAGGTTAGCAATGAAGCCTATCTGGGAAAAGAGAGAGTCGCTCCTTTCTGATCCCAAAAAGGTTATGGATATTGCTGATGCAGGTTCAAACAGGGCAAAGAAGATTGCCTCTGATGTATTAAAAAAGGTAAAAGAAGCTATGAGGATATAAAAATGCCTGATATCCCTAACAATGACGCATCCATAATTGACGAGATACATGCTGCTGAAGAGAAGATTGAAGGGATGCTGAAAGAGGCGAAAGAAATAGCAGACGTTATTATAGATGATGCAAGGAAGAAGGCAGGTGAGATATTAAAAAAAGGGGCTAAAGAGCTTAGCCAGACAGCAGAGGGATATAAAAAGGAAAGACTGAAAGATGTAGAAAAAGAGTCGGAAAGGATAATTAAAGATGCAGAGAAAAGGGCAGAAGAGATAAAAAAAGAAGCTGAAAAGAAAATCAAGGAGGCTGTTGATATTGTTGTAAAGAGGGTGCTGCCATGATAGTTGAAATGGTAAAGGTAAGGATCCTCGGGCCAAAGAGCCTGCTTTCTGAAGTTACAAACCTTTTACACAGCCTTGGCGTTGTTCATATTGAGTCCCTTCCAATAGATTTTATTAAAAAAGAAAAATATTTAAAGAAACTTAGCTTAGACGAAGAGAATGTAAAGAAAAAGGCTCTGTTTGAAAGGATAAGGGATGATATAAAACATGTTCTGCTCCTTCTTCCCGAGCATAAAGGCGCAGAAATTTCTGAAGGGCCTGAGCTCCTCTGGTTTCTTACCTCTGATGATTTTCTCCGTGATGTAATTGCGCTGGTTAAGGATGTCGGCGCAAAGGCAGAGGTTTTTGTTTCAAAGAAAAAGGAGTGTCAGGATGAGCTTGCGCTGCTCAAAAAATACGAAGATATCCTGAATGCCTTAGCCCCGCTTATACTGCAGATTAAGGAAAGCAAGGGGCTTGATTATATCGGCATCACAATCAAGAGAAAAGAGGAGAAGGCAATAGTATACATTAAAGAGGCAGTCGGCAGACTTACAGAAAACAGATTTGAGATATTCACTGCGCCTGTTGATGAAGAGACCCTTGCATGCCTGCTTGTTTTAAATAAGGAGGACGCTGAAAAGGTAAAGGCACTGCTGTGGGAGGAGAATATCAGCGAGCTGAAGCTTCCATCAACTGTAGCAGACAGGCCGCTGATAGATGCCATCAAATACCTTATAAACAGAAGACTAACATTGTCTGAGGATATAGATAGGTCAAATAATGAACTTAAGGAGCTCTCGATTCAATGGCATCATAGATTTAATGCGTACAAAGGCGCGCTGGAAGACGCAATCTCTCAGATTGCCACCACAGCATATTTTTATGAGACAAAGTTTACCTTTGCAATATACGGCTGGATTCCAAAGCCTGATTTAGGCATTATAAGAAAAAAGTTGAATGAAAAATTTCAAAAGGATGTTTTGTTAGAGGAGCTTGAGATTCAGGAAAAAGACGCAGAGCTTATTCCAGTATTTCTAAAAAATCCAAAACTTATAAAACCATTTGAGCTCTTCATGCGCACACTTCCTTTGCCCAAATACGGCACCATTGACCCAACGCCGTTTATTGCAATATTCTTTCCAATATTCTTTGGAGCTATTGTGGGTGACATTGCATACGGCATAATTATACTGCTCGCAGCCATTTTTATAAAATACAAATATAAAGGCAGGCAGTTTCTATCCGACATTTCGCATATATTTATTTTTTCATCAATATATACCATCTTCTTTGGGTTTCTTTACGGCGAATGCCTTGGGGAATTGGGCGCTCAAATAGGGCTTAAACCCATCTGCGTTGACAGGATGCATGCAATACTCCCCATGATGCTTTTTTCAGTATCAGTTGGCGTGGGTCATATATTATTGGGATTAATCCTTGGGATAATAACCTCATTGAGATTGGGGCACAAAAGAGAGGTTATTGCAAAGATATCAAAGCTGTCAATCATCGTGATTGTGCTGCTCCTTCTTGGCGTTTACACAAAGGTGGTTCCGCAATTGCTTTATACCCCGGGGGTAATTGCGCTTTTGATTGCCTTTCCTATCCTTGTTATTTCAGGCGGGATCCTCGCCCCCCTTGAGCTGTTCAAGGTATTTGGCAATATCCTTTCCTATGTGAGGCTTATGGCATTTGGCCTTGCATCAATCTTTCTTGCCTATGTTGCAAATGTATTGGCTGGCATAACAGGCAATATAATCCTCGGCATCCTTATAGCAGCTGTATTTCATCTCTTCAATATACTTATCAGCCTTTTATCCCCTACCATCCAGTCTATCAGGCTGCAGTATGTAGAGTTTTTTGGGAAATTCTTTGTTCCGGGCGGCAGAAGATACACCCCTTTCAAAAGGGGAGAATAATGTGGTATAATAAAATCTGTTTAATTTTTTATAATATAGTTATATAATTAAAATTTACATTATGAAAGGGTATCCAGACTGAGGTTATAATATAGATAGAATGGCAAATGATAATTTCAGAAACAATAAGGAAACTTACCGATACCATTACAATTACTTAAACAAAAATATTGTATTTAAACTGATTGCCTTTGGCGCCATTTACTTTCCAAAATATTTGGCAGATGAGATAGGCAGGATAATTGCAGCCTTTCTCTATTTTATCTTAAAGGATGTAAGAACGAGGCAATACAAAAATATCAGGCATATATTGGGTAATGGAGCTGATGAGAGACAGGTGAGGCTTATTGCCTTAAAGGTATGGCGAAACTGGGGTAAATATCTTTTAGACTTCTTCAGATTTTCAAATTTAAACAATAGTAATCTTCATAGCTTTGTTGCAGAAATCAAAGGCAAGGATATAATTGATAAGGTATTGGCAAAGGGCAGGGGGGCAATTATCTTTACAGCCCATTTAGGCCACTGGGAGCTTGGGGCGCTTTGTCTGAAACTCACAGGCTACAAAACAAATGTGATAATGTCGCCTTATGAATCGGCTGATGTAAATACTACTGTAGGTAAAATCAGGGAGAAAAACGGCATTACTACTATTCCAATAGACGAGGGGAGCCCGGCATTTATAATAAAGATACTTAAGGCATTAAGAAATAATGAATTGATAACGATTCAGGGAGACAGAGACGTTGAAAAGAAGGGATTATTGATAAATTTCTTTGGCTCGCCTGCCTATTTTCCAAAAGGACCTATGCTGCTTGCCATGAAGACAAAGAGCCCTGTTATCCCTGCCTTTACAGTAGTGGGCAGCGACGGCCTTTACCATTCTATTGCTGAGGAGGAGATGCAGATTGAGGATACAGGCAATGAGGAGAAAGACCTCAGAACAAATATGGAAAGGATGGTGAGGGTTATTGAGAGGTATGTAGGAAAATATCCTGACCAATGGTATAATTTTTATTATTTTTGGGAGAAATAAAATTAAGTTTTGGGAGGGGAATGAATATATGTTTCGTGGATTGATAATTTGTATTTATATGATTGTTTTATTTTTTCTCATTTCAGCCAGCCCTGCCTTTGCAGGCGAACAGGCAGTCACATCCGGGGCAGCATCTCAGATGCCTTGGTGGGCATGGCCATTGATATTGTTTGTAGTAACATTTTTTCTCGGCATTGTTGCAGTGCTTGGCGGCGTGGGCGGTGGGACGCTATTTGTGCCGATAATTGGAGGGTTTTTCCCGTTTCATCTTGACTTTGTAAGGGGGGCAGGACTTCTTGTTGCGCTTGCAGGGGCATTGGCAGCAGGTCCAGGCCTTCTCAAAAAAGGAATGGCTGACTTGAGGCTTGCCGTGCCTGTAGCGCTCATAGCTTCTGCGTGCGCAATTGTCGGCGCTATGATAGGACTGGCTCTCCCTACAAATTTCATCCAAACAGCGCTCGGAGCTACTGTCATTGGAATAGTAATCATTATGATAGTTGCAAAAAAATCAGAATACCCAGATGTAAAACAAGCAGACGCCCTCTCTACCGCCTTGAGAATAAACGGCGTCTATCATGAGGCAACAACAGGGCAGGATATCAACTGGAAGATTCACAGGACGCCGTATGGACTGGCGACATTTATCCTGATAGGCGTTATGGCCGGCATGTTCGGCATCGGCGCAGGATGGGCAAATGTGCCTGTGTTGAATCTAATGATGGGTGCGCCATTAAAGGTGTCTGTTGCAACGAGCAAGTTTCTTCTTTCAATAACAGATACATCTGCTGCGTGGATTTATATCAACAACGGCGCTGTCCTGCCTATGGTAGTGGTTCCATCAATTATAGGCATAATGCTCGGCTCTATTGTTGGCGTGAGGATACTTGCAAAGACAAAGCCTGCAGCAATCCGCTATATAGTTATTATCATGCTTTTTCTTGCAGGTTCAAGGGCATTGCTAAAGGGGCTGGGGATATGGAACTGATAAAAACAGTGAATAGTAAAAACTAAAATTAAAGTTTTTTAACTATTCACTAATAGAGGAGGATTTTTTATGGAGTCAAAATTAAAGGCATCAGAGGAACAGGTTGCTTATGCAAAGATACTTGACAAGGGGATGAAGGCAGGGCTTCTTATGCTTATTATTACATTTATTATTTATATGATTGGCCTTCTGCCATCTTATATTCCTGTAGATGACCTTTCAAAATACTGGGGGATGCCGGTGCATGAATATCTTGAGCACACAAAAATACACCCCGGCTGGGCATGGCTCAATATGCTTAATAAGAGTGATTTTCTCAATTTTGTCGGCATAGCCTTTCTTGCAGGGGTTACAATGATCTGTTATATTGCAATAATACCGATACTATTTAAGAAAAAAGACACTGTTTACGGAATAATTGCAATAATAGAGGTATTGGTGCTTGCGCTTGCAGCATCAGGCATATTATCAGCAGGAGGGCATTGATTATGTATAAACGGGTTCTTGCTGCAACAGACGGCTCAAAATTTAGCAAGGCGGCAGTAAATGAGGCAATAAGAATTGCAAAGGCATCCAAAGGCGCGCTGATCATCGTATCTGTAGTTGATATAACAGAGGAGTTTGAATCAGAGGCGCCGGAATTGACAGAAAGGTTTGAGAGGCAGTTTAAAGCCATGGTTGAAAGAATAAAGAAACAGGCAAAGGCAAAAGGCATTAAGGCAGAGGGCATTGTAAAAATAGGCGAGCCATACGATGTAATAGTTAGCGCTGCAAAGGCAAAGAAGGCAGATTTGATTGTAATGGGCAGTCACGGCAGGAGAGGTTTATCAAGGCTCCTCATGGGCAGCGTGACAGAGAGGGTCATAGGACATGCAAAATGCCCTGTGCTGGTGGTTAGAATATAATCCCTTCCCTTCTTGCTTTTCCTAAGCTCATATTATAACATATCCTTATGTCCCTTAAAAAGAAGATAATCCTGAGCTTCCTTGCGAGCTTTTCTATAATCGTCATCCTCAATGTAACAGCCTATGTGGATTTTGTAAAAATTAAAGAAGACCTCAGATACCTTGAGCTTGCTGACAGCATCAGGAGCAAGTCCCTGCAGTTGAGGAGGCATGAAAAAAACTTTTTTCTCTACGGCGATTTAAAGGAGGCAGAGAGCGTCTATCGTTATTTTAAAGAGTTGAAGTATCTCATAGAACATGGAAGCCCCTCTGGTAAAGTTGAACCAGCGCTCCAAAAATTAGAAAAAAAACTTAATGAGTATATAAATGCCTTTGAAAGGATAGACAAGACAGCCTCTGAATTCCATAACATCTTAAACAGGTCAAAAACCCGCAAATCACCCTATTCCTTTATACTCCCCTTTGTTGAATCTACTTTTCTGCAGCATCCGCTTCAGGGCGCTGAGTTGCTCAGGAGGACATCTCTTGTAGCGGATAAAAGAAGTTTAGAGATTCTTCGTAGCCTTTCTCAAGAGATAAATTCCCTCAGAGGGCTCGGAGAGGAGATTCTTATTTTGTCAAAGGATATTGATAAAACGGCAAGGGAAAGGGCTGAGAACCTTATAAGCATTTCTCAGAAGAGCGCTTCTATATTGATTCCATCATCCTTTTTTATCGGGCTTTTTCTCCTTTTTGTAATCAGCCAGGGGGTGGTGAACCGATTAAGGATGCTGATGGAGACTGTGGAAAAAACAGGCAAGGGATATTTCCCCCTCATGCCTGTGCCAACGCAGCATGATGAAGTAAGCAGATTGATAAGGACCTTCAACAGAATGGAGGAGGATCTGAAACAGAGGGAGGAAGATCTGAAGAGAAAAGAGGATGAACTCTTCCAGTCCAAAAAACTTGCAGCCATTGGGACATTGGCATCAGGCGTTGCCCATGAGCTTAATAATCCCCTTAATAATATTCATATCTCCGCACAGGTTCTCCAAAGGGAAGCAGGAAAAAAGGCTTCACCTTTTATAAAAGAGGCCCTGAACGATATTATAAGCCAGTCAATGAGGGTTAAAGGGATTGTCAGCGACCTTCTTGAATTTGCAAGGGGAGGAGAGCTGCGGCTCAGAGAGGTAGAATTAAACAATCTTATAACAGGCGCATATAAAAGCCTTGGTTATTCTATGAACTTGAATAATATAAAGTTTGTTCTGGATTCTGATCCCAATGGAGTAGTAATATATGCTGATCCTGAACAGATGGAGCGGGTTTTTATCAATATCTTTACCAATGCCTTTGATGCCATGAATGGAAAAGGCAGGCTGACTGTAAAGGCAGAGCAAGAGGGAGAAATGGTAAGGATAAAAATATCTGATACAGGCAGCGGCATGTCTAATGAGGGAAAAGAAAGGGTCTTTGAGCCCTTTTATACTACAAAGGATAAAGGCACAGGGCTTGGGCTTGCTATTGTTTTTAATATAATGAGGAAACATAATGGGAAGATAAGCGTAGAAAGCGAAGAGGGTAAAGGGACTACCTTTACTATTGTATTGCCAAAGACAAGAGGATAATCATGGCTTTTAAGATTCTTATAGCAGAGGATGAAGAGATAACATTAAAGCAGCTTCTTTCCACATTGCAGAAAGAAGGCTGGGAGGCTGCAGGTGTAAAGGACGGCAATCAAGCCTTTCAGGGGATTTCAAACGGCCACTTTGACCTGCTTATTGCTGATATAAAGATGCCCGGTTTAAGCGGCATTGAAATCTTAGATAGGATGAAAGGGAAATACCCTGCAACAGAGGTGATAATTATAACTGGTTTTGGCAGCATAGGCTCTGCTGTGGAGGCAATGAGAAAGGGAGCATGCGATTATATTACAAAGCCCTTTGATCTTGACGAATTGATTCTTAAGATAAAAAAGATTCAGGAGCAAAAGAATCTTAAAAGGGAGAACCTTGCATTAAAGACATTCATCGGGATGGATAAAAAGGTCTCCATTATCGCAAAAAGCAAAGGCATGAAAAAGATACTTCATCTTATAGAGGGCATAAAGGATTCGGACTGTAATGTCCTGCTTACAGGGGAAACAGGCGTAGGAAAGAACCTTCTTGCAAGGATAATACATTCTACCAGCAAAAGGCGGGACATGCCTTTTCTTTCCATAAATTGCGCCACCCTTACAGAGGAATTGCTTGCCAGTGAATTGTTTGGCCATGAAAGAGGCGCCTTTACAGGCGCTATTAAGACAAAGCAGGGGCTTGTGGAGATAGCAGACACAGGCACACTTTTTCTTGATGAGATTGCTGAGATGTCTCCAAATCTGCAGGCAAAACTGCTCAAGGTTATTGAAGATGGTGAATTCTTTAGAGTCGGCGGGACAAGGCCCATTAAGGTAGATGTTAGGTTTATTGCCGCTACAAACCAGAATGTGAGCAATATTATTTCTGAAGGGAGATTTAGGAGGGATCTTTATTACAGGCTTAATATAATGGAGATATTTATTCCGCCTTTAAGGGAACGCAGGGATGACATAGAACCACTCAGCATGTATCTCCTTCAGAAGCATCTTCCGAGGTATAATAAAAAGATAACAGGTTTTACGAAAGAGGCAATGGATATTTTAATTGGCTACAGCTTTCCCGGAAATGTCAGGGAATTGGAGAATATCATTGAAAGGGCAATAATACTTGAAAAGAATTCCCTTATCACCCCTGCAACCCTTCCACAGACCATAAAGATATTTCAGATTGAGACCATTGAACCCGAAAGGATTAAGACCATTGAGGATCTCAATAAAGAGTATGCAGAAAGGGTTATTGAGATGCTCGGCGGCAATAAATCAAAGGCTGCCGAGGTCTTAGGCATATCAAGGACAAGCCTCTGGAGAATATTGAAAGAAGAATAGTGCTCATAGTCGTTTAAATCTGAAACACCAATTCAACCTTTCCTTCCAAAAAATCCTTTAAAAACAGAAAGTTATTATCAGGCACCCTTCTTGCTTCTTATAAATCAAAGGGAGGCAGAGATGGGAAAAAGGCAGCTTTTATTTATCACCTATTACAGTGAGAATTTTAATGAAGGGCTCTCCTATGTTATAGACCTCGCAAAAATAATGAATAGAGGAATAACTGCCCTGATGATTTATAAAAAGAGCCTGACTGAAAAATTTGAAGATTTTATGACAGCAGTTGCCTTTGCCGAGGCAAATGAACATGACACAGCGAGGATGTTTATTGCAGAGGATTTTAAAAAGGTTGATGCTAATGCTAATGCTAATGAAAAGATTGCCTCTCTTTTTAAAAGCTGTCGGGAATCAGGGGTTGATGCAGATATCTATATCACTAAAAAGGATATAACCACAGCAATAAAAGATTTTTTGGAGCTGAAGACAAGCATTGATATGGTTCTATTGAGTCCGAGTGTAACCAATAATGAAGGCCTTTCAGCAAAAGAGCTGAAGAGGCTCGTAAGAACCGTATCAAGGCCAATAGTAACAATGGCGAGGAATGTTAAGGAGGTTTCTTGATGGATTTAATGTATTTTTACCTACCTGTAGCCATGACGAGCATTAATATTTTTTACCCTATCGGGCTCGGTTTGGCAGTTGGAATACTTTCAGGGCTTTTTGGCGTTGGCGGAGGGTTTCTGATGACGCCTCTTCTGATAATGCTTGGCATACCTTCAACAGTAGCAGCGGCAACAGATTCAAACCAGATAGTGGCAGCGTCAACCTCAGGGACATACGCACACTGGAAGGTTGGGAATGTAGATTTTAAAATGGGATTTCATCTCTTAATAGGCGGTTTTGTGGGAGGCCTCATGGGGGTTCAGGCCATAAAGATTCTCAGGGCGATGGGTAATGCGGATTTTGTGATAAAAATGACCTATGTGCTTATGCTGGGGATTGTGGGCACATACATGTTTATTGAAAGTCTGCAGGGCATAAAAAAGAAGTCAAAGGGTCATGGGTCAGGGGTAAAGGCTGAGAAAGAATCAGCCATTGGAAGGCTCCTAAAATCCTTGCCTCTTCAGACCCATTATGAGAAATCAGGTGTTGCACACTCTGCGCTTATACCCATAGTATTCGGCGGGTTTGTTGGCATCCTTGCTGCCATAATGGGCGTTGGAGGCGGCTTTTTGATGGTGCCTGTGATGGTCTATATTTTGAGGATGCCCATGCATGTTGTTGTGGGAACGAGCCTCTTCCAGATACTCTTTACATGTATAGAGGTTACATTCCTTCAGGCATATACAAATCACACAGTGGATTTCATCCTTGCGGCGCTGCTGCTTTTAGGCTCTACATTAGGAGCCCAGATTGGAACTGTTTTTGGAAGGAAGTTAAAGGGCGAGCAGTTGAGGATTCTCCTTGCAGGCATTGTTCTTGTCGTAACCGTAAAGATAGTGCTGGAGCTAACATTGACGCCAGAATTACTTTTGTCTCAGGCAGGGGGACACTGATGCAAAAAATCAAAAATCAAAAATCAAAAATCAAAATTGTGGTATTCCTTATTTTTGAATTTTTAATCTTAAATTCCGCTCTTGCAGGCGAGTTGTCTGCGCAGTTGGCAACAAAGGTAAACCACGACCACATAAAGATAGACTTTTTCTACCATGGAAGCGAGGTTAATGTAAGCGGGGCCTCAGCGCTCGGCACAGACATTGTAATTAAAATAACCTCACCTGAAGTGCGGCAGATACTGCGAAGAAAAGGAAAGGCGGCAGGGCTTCTGTGGATGAATGTGGGAGATCTGGAATTTGCCAGCACGGCAAATCTATATTTCCTCTACAGCACGCAAGAAATTAATGATATACTAAGTCAGGATGAGATGGACAGATATGTTATTGGCTATCCAGCGCTTAAAAAACATATAGAGGTTGCACAGATTAATGATGAGGATGAAAAGAATAGGTGGTTTAATGAATTCATAAAATTTAAGGAGCTTTCAAGGCTTTATGCAATATCCTTCGGGCAGATTATATTAAATCAAACAGAGAGCGGACAGAATTATTCAATTAAGCTAAACTGGCCGTATCAGGCCACCCCTGATGAATATCTTGTTACTGTTTATGCTGTCAAGAATAAAAAAGTGGTTGAAAAGGCAGAGGCGAGAATGGTAGTGGAGCAAACTGGCATAGTAAAGACCCTTGCCAATATGGCAAAAAACAACGGCGCTGTATATGGAATCATTTCCATAGTTGCAGCGCTGGCTGCTGGTTTTGGTGTTGGGATAGTATTCAGGAAGGGCGGGGGAGGGCATTAAAAATGCAAGATTCAAAATGCAAAATGCAAAATTAAAAATCAAGGGGAAAGTAAATGTATAAAAATATAATTGCAGCCTTTGATGGCTCAGAAGCAGGTAGGGCAGCGCTTATACAGTCTTCAAATTGGGTAAAAAGGCATGGCGGCAGGATTATCCTTGTCCATGCAGTCTATTTTGATGAAGAAGAATTTACTCTTGCGCCAGAGCAGAGGGAAAGAAGATTTAAGCTTGGCAAAGAGGTTTGCTATCAAACTAAGGATATGGTTTTATCTGAATTTGGCGTACAGGTAGAATCCCTTGTGTGCGAGGGTGAGCCGCCAGATGTTATAGTTGACATTGCACGGGAAAAGAAGGCAGACCTCATAGCCATGGGCACTCATGGCAGAAGGGGGATTAAGAGACTGATCATGGGAAGTGTTACATCAAAGGTGATTGTCAATGCCCCCTGTGATGTGATGGTGGTCAAAAAACCATGCGCTGAATGCACAGGAGAGTATAAATCCATTCTTGTTCCTTTTGATGTTTCAGAATTTAGCAAAAAGGCCCTTGAACATGCCTGCCAATTATCAAAGATTGATAGTGCGGAGATTAAGATCCTTTATGTAATTCCCCGTTATGAAGAGATGATAGAGTTTTTCAAGACCGAATCAATAAAGAAGAGCCTTGCGCAGGAGGCAGATAGGATTATAAACGAAGCAAAAAAGATTGCCTCAAATCATGGTATAACAGCATCTGCAACAATACAGGAAGGACACGTTGGAGAAAAGATTATAGAAACCGCAAACATGCTGAAAAATGATTTGATTGTTATGGGGGCGCACGGGTGGAAAGGCGTCAGCAAGGCGATTATGGGAAGCACAACAGAGAGGGTGATAATGAATGCCTCATGCCCTGTGCTGGTGGTAAAGGGATAAAGTTCTATTGCTCCAGTCCATACCGCTTGAGCTTTCTCCACAACGACACCCTGTCTATCCCGAGTATCTGGGCAGCGAGGGTCTTGTTGTCTCCAGATTCTTTTAAAACCCACTTTATGTATGATGCCTCCTGCTCATCAAGGGATGGGATCCTGCCATCCTTTTTTCTGAAGGTCTTGATGTTCAGCTCTTTTAAATCTTCCGGCAAATGCGCCATCTCTATTCTATTACCATTTGTGAGCGCGACACCCCTCTCAATTATATTCTCAAGTTCCCTCACATTTCCGGGAAAGCCATAATTCATCAGCAATGCAATTACATCCTGAGAAATCTCTGCAATATCCTTTTTCATCAGGGCAGAGTATTTTTTCAGAAAGTAGTAGCATAGCAATGGTATATCCTCTCTTCTTTCTGAAAGGGGCGGTATGCGCATTGAAACCACATTCAGCCTGAAATAAAGGTCCTGCCTGAAATTGCCGTTTTTTATTGCATCCTTAACATCCCTGTTTGTGGCTGCTATGAAGCGGACATCAACATTCAATGGGCTTGTGCCGCCAACCCTCAGAACCTCCCTCTCCTGAATAACCCTGAGCAGCTTTACCTGCATGGAGGGCGGCATCTCTGTTATCTCATCTAAAAATAGCGACCCAACGGATGCCATCTCTATCAATCCCTTTTTTAATGCTGTTGCTCCTGTGAATGCGCCCTTTTCATGGCCAAAGAGTTCATTTGATAAAAGCTCCTCTGTAAATGCCCCGCAGTTGATTGCAAAGAACGGCCCTTTTGCCCTGCTGCTATTAAGATGTATGTATTTTGCAAACAGCTCCTTGCCTGTTCCGCTTTCGCCGCTTATGATTATATTGCAGTCTGTCGGTGCAATCTGCCTTGCTGTGTCAAGGAGTCTCTGCATATTGGCATCTTCTGTTATTATTTTCACCTTGCCCTGATACTTTTCAATCTCCTCCCTCAACTGTGTATTCTCTTTTTT
>MHEL01000023.1 GCA_001803815.1 Nitrospirae bacterium RBG_19FT_COMBO_42_15
CCTACAATAAAGGGTAGCGCAAACAGGATTATGCCGAGCGGCAGTCCGCTTGATGAAAAAATCTCTGAAAGCGCTGGCAGCGCCCCTGATTTGTCAAGGGTTGTTTTAAATATCATTATGCCGACAACCATGAGCAGATAGTTTATTGAGATGCTCTCTTTGAGGGCAGCAGCCATTTCTTTTAAATTATATCTATAAATAATGAACAGCGCTATTATTACGATTGCCATTGAAAGGCTTATATCAAGCCCGATTATCAATACAAAGAAGAAGATGGCAATAACAGGAAGTATGCTTAATATAAACGGCAGAAGGTGTTTCTTAGTTCTTAGTTCTTCTGCTGGGGGCGTCTCGTCCTTTATTCCCCTTAATCCGAATATAATACCCCCTATAATAACTGCGAGGCTGAATGGCATTTGGGCAAGCATTATTGATTTGAGCGGTATATGTGAAATGCCAGAGGCAAGGATTATACCCGGGTATAATGGTATGGTAAACTCCCATGGATGCCTGAACCAGTAATTGATAAAGCTTTTCTTTGCCGGTGAAAGATTCATTCCCTTGCTCGTCTCCTCAACAAAAGGCGCAGAAAACCTTGCCCCGCCAATTGAGGGAAGCAAGCCTATTACAGCAGGCATAACTGCCATAACAATCCTGTGGTCCTTTATCAGCCCCTTAAGGGAGTCTACCATTTTTTGAAGGTTCTCTGTCTTTCTCAAGACATTTTCCAGAACCATAATCATCGCAAGCGCAAGGATAAGGTGTATGGTAGTAGCGTCAGTCAAGCCGCTAATGATACTTTTGCCAATTATCACTGCCGGCATGGAAAAGAGGATGCCGATAAAGAGAGCGCCAATGAGCATCACAAGCCCCAAGTTCCATTTTAAGCGGATAAAAAAGACAATCAATGCGAAGATAAAGATTATTTTGATTAAAGCCATACTACTAATTTACTCCGTTAGAGAAGTTTATGCTCTATCAGGCTGTTGAAAAAGTATTATTTGCTCTCCAGATTGTCATTCCTGCGAAAGCAGGAATCCAGACGCCGTCCCTGCGAAGGCAGGGAACCATACAAATAGACTGGATTCCCGCTAAAAGCATGCGGGAATGACACATATAGTTATTTTTGATTTTTTCAACAACCTGCTAACGGAGTTTACTAAAAAAGAGGGGGGTAATGCAAGGGGGAAAAGCAGGGGCGTATTACAATACGCCCCTGTATGAAGTGATTGATTAATACACCGGTCTGGCTCTTCCTGTTTCTTTGTCAATGAAAATCTTGTTTACAAGCGAGTTGTCCTTTGTAACAATCTCTGCCTCAAAGCCCTTGTCATTCTCAGTTACCTTGCCGAGCTTGAGGTTGGGATTTCTTGTCCACTTCAGATGATTCTGTAAAATGGTTGTCGCCTCATCCTTTGTTATTGGCGCAGCGCCAACGGTCAGGTCATGATTCGGGCAGTTATCCGGGCCGCCAAAACCGGGTCCGCCGCCAGAATATCCGCCATGCATCATTCCTCCCATCATGCCCATGCCTCTTCCCATGCCATAGCCGTCGCCCCATCTGTGAGGCTGAGCAATGGCAATTGCTCCAAAGACTAATAAGATAAGGACTACTGATGTTGTTAATAATGTTCTTTTCATTTTAAACACCTCCTTTATAGTCGGAGGGAAACTTTTAGTTTCCCTTCCGATATGTTTAATAATTCTGTTTACATTGATATACTATGTACTATTGCATAACTGGTGCCAGAGGAGGAAGAAAATGTAATATTGCTACAATGCCTTGTTATTACAAATCTTTTATGGGGGTGTCGTTATTTGGATAGAAAAAGACGGGTTTTATGGGTGAGAAAATTTTTCTCGGATTAGAAGATTAACCGTATATTTTTTTCTCACCCTATTTTATATTCCTTTATCTTATTCAACAGTGTCCTTCGTGTTATGCCGAGGAGGCCGGCAGCCTTTGTGCGGTTGTTTTTTGTTTCATTTAATGTCCTAACGATTAAACTTTTTTCCACATCCTTAATAGATTTTCCTGCATCAACATCAACCCCCCTTTGTCCCCCCTTACTAAGGGGGGAATCAGAGGGGAGTGCAGATTGTATTGCAATGGGAAAGTCAGAAGGAGCAATATATTCTCCCCTGCTCATTATAACTGCGCGCTCTATTGCATTCTCAAGCTCCCTTACATTTCCCGGCCAGTTGTAGTTTTGCAAAAGGCCGAGGGCTTCAGGATGAAGCCCCTTTATAGTCTTATTGTTTTTTTCTTTATAATATCTTAAAAAATGATCTGAAAGGGGAACAATATCTTCCTTCCTTTCCTTTAAAGAAGGCATGTGGATTGTAACAACATTCAGACGGTAAAAAAGATCATCCCTAAATCTGCCTGCCTTAACCTCTTTATCCAATTCCTTATTGGTTGCCGCTATCACACGCACATCAATCTTTAATGTTTTTGTCCCGCCAACACGTTCAAATTCTTTTTCCTGCAATACACGCAATACCTTTGCCTGTGTAGCAGGGCTCATGTCGCCGATTTCATCAAGAAAGATCGTTCCTTTGTCTGCAAGTTCAAACCGTCCTTCTTTTTTTGAGATGGCGCCTGTGAACGCTCCCTTTTCATGGCCAAAGAGTTCGCTCTCTAAAAGGGTTTCTGTTAATGCAGCGCAGTTGACTTTGATAAAAGGCTTATCATGCCTCTTGCTTTTTTGGTGGATGGCATTGGCTATCAATTCCTTTCCTGTTCCGCTTTCGCCAGAGATAAGAACTGTGGCGTCTGTAGGCGCAACCCTCAATACTGTCTCCAAAACCTCTTTTATCTCTTTGCTTCTGCCGATAATCTCCGAAAAATCCCTATCGGAGACTTCTTCTATTTTTATATTCTTGACAGCATTCTTTACAGCGAGTTTCAATTCCTGAATATCAAGCGGCTTTGTAAGGTAATCTATCGCGCCTAATTTTAGAGCCTCTACCGCTGATTTTACTGATCCATAAGCAGTCATTAAAAGAATTGGGATATCAGGCTTTCTTGCCTTTATTATTTTTAACGCATCTACGCCGCTCATCTCAGACATTCTGATATCCATTAAGATAATGTCAAAGCTGCTTTTTTCTGATAGGGCAACAGCATCCTTGCCGTCTGCTGCCTCTGTAATTTTACAGTTCTCTTCAGACAGCACAGCCTTAAGCATCTGCCTGTGGCTTTCGTCATCATCAACTATTAGGATTTTGGTGTTTTTTAGTTTCATGGTTATCAATAATCCCCCTTTTGTCCCCCTTTAGTAAAGGGGGATATAGAGGGATGAATCATCTACATTGGCAGCCTTACAATAAACCTCGTCCCTTCACCTTCCCTGCTTTCAACCGCAATCATTCCATTGTGCATGTCAATAATCCTTTTTACAAGCGCCAGGCCGATGCCTGTGCCTGATTTTTTTGTTGTGAAGAAGGGCTCAAAGATTTTATCAATATTTTCTTTTGCTATGCCTTTACCATTATCCGCTATTGATAATTGCAGTTCACCTTTTATCTGTTTTATGCCTATTCTTATCTCTCCGCTTTTGCCTACCGCTTCTATTGAATTAAGCAGGATGTTTAGTACAGCCTGCGTTATCTGGTCCTTGTCAATCAAGGCAAGAGGCAGGTTGTCTTCATATTCCTCTTTTATGTTTATCCCTTTTCCTTCAATATCAGACTGAAGAAGTTTTAATGAGTAAACAATAATATCTTCAAGTCTTTGCTTTTTTAAATTCAGCTCCGCAGGCTTTGCATAATCAAGCAGTTCAGTGATTACCCTATTCAGCCGGTCTACCTCCTTAATCATAATATCTGCATAAGCAGCATCCTTCTTTGCCTTGAATCTAAGTTTAAAATATTGCGCAAAGCCTTTTATAGAGCTTAGCGGATTTCTTATCTCATGGGCAATGCTTGCCGCAATTTTTCCTACTGCCACAAAGCCCTCTGTCTTCCTAACCTCCTCTTTCATATCCTCAAGCGCTGTATTTACCAAATAGTAATTCTGTAAAAGAAAGACAAAATAGATAGCGCCTGTTGCAAGAATCAGCAAAGCAGCAGCAATGATGATAGTTCTTTTCCTTTCATTCTTCTGTATCTGCTCAAGCTCTGCCATTTTCAAGCCGACTATTATTATCCTGTCATTAAATATCTCCTGCGGCAAATCCTTTCCCATCATCCTTCTATGCATATCCATCATTCCCTGGGACCGTTGCCCCGGCCTTAAGGGTTTGAATGTCTTCGCAATCTCAAACACCTTGCCGATCTTAGAATTATTCTTTATCCTTGTTATTGCCTCGCCTGTCCTGATAAACTCCTTTGTATTTATCCACTCATAGGGATTTGTCTGCTCAAGGCCTGTTTTCGCAATTATCTCTCCATGTTCATCCAGCAAAAGTATGTATGCAATATCCGGCTCCTGCGTGCTCTCCTCAAGCTGGAGCTGCAATTGCTCCCTCCTAATCTCCATCATCATGCCTGTTCTGATGCTTGCCTCAAGTGAGCGCATGAGCGTAATGCCCTCTCTGTAAAGGACATTTGTTACACGCTTTTCTTCTAGCCTTATGTCTCTATACGAAAGGCCGAGAATGAGAAGGGTGATAATAAAGGCTGATGCAATAATTGCGATGGCAGGAAGGGGGGTATTTTTTCTATTTATTTTCATCTTTCATTTTTAAACAAATGTTACTTGTAGGGGCAACCCTCTGTGGTTGCCCAACCTTAGGGCAGGCACAGGGGCCTGCTCCTACAATGCCTTTTCTTCTTTCCACCAGATTACAGCGCTCTTCTTTTTATCAACAAATAGATAACCGCTATCTTTTTTCTGAAGGTGCGCGCTCAAAAAGTCGCAAAGGAAATTATCAAACTCATCAGTCCCCAGCCCTAAATACTCCTTCCAGAATTCAACTGCCTCGTCTAAATCATCAAATGGCTGGTCAAAGTTGTATTCAATTATATTTACATTTGCATATATGCCCTGCTCATGAAACCTGATATATGAATCAAGATAATCTACCTTTTTTACATATTCCTTTTTAAAGATGATTGGATACAGCTCCTTGTAAAAAAACTTGTCCTTATTTGGATTAACATTCTGGATATGAAAGATATATCTCCCGAGGCCTCTTATCTGCTCTAAAAATCCCGGTGCATCAACAACAAAGGAGGGGAGATTAGCGCAGATGATAATATCATGCTCACCAACATTACTCTCCTCCCATGGCAGAGCAATGATATTTAGATTCTTAAGCCCATGCAGCTCCGACTCTTCTTTGAGAGCCTTTACCATAGCAGGCGCAGGTTCAACTGCAGTAACCTTTTTCAGCCTCCTTGCAAGCGGCAGCGCCAATGCGCCTGTGCCTGCGCCAATATCAAGGGCGCTTTTGCAATCCTTTAATATCGGCTCCATTACAGCAATCGCTTTATCAGGGTAATCGCTTATCCTCTGGGCCTTCCTGAACCAGTCTGCCCTTTTTTCGCTCCATTTTATTTTGAGTGTGTTGTTTTGCTTCATTCACTCCTTCTTCGTTACCACCAACCCCAGCACTTCCTTTGCCGCATCCTCTACAGACTTTCCAGTTACATCAAGTATTGGCCAGCGGTGATTCTTGCCAAATATCTCATGCGCATATTTAAGCTCTTCCTTTATATGTGTTATGTCAGCATAACTTGACCGCAGACCTTCCTTTATGCTTTTTAATCTTGCCTCCCTTATTCTTGTAAGCCTTTCAGGGTCAATTGTAAGACCTACAATTACTCTCTGGTCTATCTCATATAATTCATGCGGCGGCTCAAGACCGAGCGCAATCGGAATATTTGCCACCTTCCATCCTCTGTGTGCAAGGAAGACAGAGAGCGGCGTCTTTGATGTCCTTGAGACTCCTACAAGGACTATATCGGCCTTGTTTAAATCATGAACATCCCTGCCATCGTCATGCCTTACAGTAAACTCTATGGCTTCTATACGATTAAAATATTCATCATCTAATTGATGAAGAATACCAGGTATAGCCATGGGCGGCTTCTTTAAGTATTTGGCAAGGGTATAGAGAAGGGAGCCTATCAGATCTACTGTCTGCAGCCTGTGCGCCTTACATTCTGTAAATATCTTTTCTCTGAGCCTTTCTGAAACAATAGTATGTACAACAATAGCGTGTTTTTTAGCCGCATCGCTTATTATGGACTTTATCTGCCTTGCTGACCTGATATCGCTGAAGCGGGTAACTGTTATGTCCTCATCCTGAAACTGAAACAGCGCAGCCCTTACCATCCTGTCTGCTGTTTCTCCTGTTGCATCCGATACAACAAAAACATGATGCTCCTTTGCTCTTTCCATATCTTTATCATAGCCGATATTTAAAATAAAATCAATTTGTGAATATTTTCTGTTTCTTTGCTAAAAATGCCCCAAAGCCCCCCGGACAAATTTATTCTTTTTAGCGCCGCCTCCTTGTAAGTCTTAATATTAATGCCTCTTTCATTAACCTTGAGAATTATCGCTCCATCCTTGTCTGTGCGAAAAATCCTTGCGCCAACCTTTTCATATCCTTCTATATGCTCAGAAGATGGATGCCTGTATCTGTTTTGATAGCCAACAGAGACTACCGCAATCTCTGGGCTTACAGCCCTGATAAAATCCTCATTAAGCGAGGATTTTGCCCCGTGATGCGGCACCTTTATTATATTACTCTTTATGCTGTCATGTTTCAGCAGAGCCTCTTGCGCTTTGTTTTCAATATCCGCTGCAAATAATAGCGAGTAATCCCCATTAGATATTTTAAGCACAATAGAACGGTCATTTATTGAGGCCCTTTCCCTCGCCCCAATCACCGAAACCTTTACATCTCTGATGTCCGTCTTCATATCTGATAATTCCGTCTTACGCAAAATGCCTTTGCTTTTTATTAGCCCATCAAATCTCCTGTATGCAATGGATTCGCCTTCATCGCTATTCTCCCACACCTCTTTAATCTTCATTTTTTCTAAAAGATATGGAAAGCCTCCAACATGGTCCAACTGCGGATGAGTCAGCACCATATAATTGATTGCATGTATTCCCTTGTCCCATAGAAAAGGCGCAAGCGCAGCCCTGCCTATATCAAAGGTTTCGCTGAATATGCCTCCACCGTCAATAATCATTATCTTTCTATCAGGGAATTCAATTACAGCAGAGTCGCCCTGGCCAACATCAAGGAAGGTGACTTTAAAATTTCTGTCAAACTGTGAAATTAAAGGCCTTGCAATAAGCGAAAATAGCATTAATCCGATAAAAAAAATGGCCTTATAGTTCATCTGCCGCTGCCTGTATAAAAGGAATACAAGGATATAAAATAATGAAAGATAGAATATGCCGGGAGATGCAATATGTATCTCTGCATATGGTATCTGCGCAAAGAGTTTTACAAGGCTGTAAAAGAGGTTGAGCAAGAATTCATTAAGTCCTGAAAAAAAGAATATCCCTGTAAGGACAGATATAATAGATGAAAGCAGGCCGAGCGGCACAATAAGAAACCCTGCAAAAGGGACAACAATGGAATTTGCAAATAGGCCGACCCATGCGACCTGTCTGAAATAGAATGCAACAATAGGAGCTGTGCCGAGGGAAACAGCAATGGTAATAAAAAGATATAAAAAGACCTTTTCACTGATTGAATGTGTAAAGTCTGTTTTTGCTTCCACAATATCAGGTTTGTCTTTCTTTGCCCACTGTCTTTTTAGTTCAATTGCCAGTGCGATAAAAAGGACAGAGACCATTGTCAGTTGAAAGGAGATGTCGTGTATGGATAGGGGATCAATCAGAAGAATAATAAGGGCAGAGAGTGCGAGGCTGTTTAATATCTCATTGCCCCTGTCAACAAGCACAGCTAAGATATAAACGAGTATCATTATCAAAGAGCGGATGGTTGCTGTCTGTGCCCCTGAGATTAGCGCATAAAAAATCACAGGAACTATTGTTATTGCTGCAGCGATCTTTGTAGGTGTTGTATACATTGTTATTCGCAGGAGGAGTTTTTCAGGAAGGAGGCCGATAATAAACCTTGTGATTAAAAATATAAAGACAACGATCAAGCCGAGGTGAGAGCCAGAGATGGAAAGGATATGAGTTGTGCCTGATGCCATGAAGGTGTCTCTTATCTCATCTGTGAGACCAGTAGTATTACCAATAATCATGGCCAGCAGAATGGCTGCAGGCGGGCCAGTCAGTGAATTTGTAACGGCCTTTTTTATCCTATCACGCATCTCAAATAGCCTTATAAAAAACATATTTCCGGTGTTCCCAATTATTTCTATCTGATTTTTCTCGCCTATGCTCGCAAGCGCGTATACACCCTTTCTCGCAAGATACGCCTCATAATCAAATGTGCCGGGATTCCAGAAGCTTCTCGGTTTTTTTAATTTTGCTTCAAATCTTATAATATCGCCATATCTAAGTTTTATATCATTATTATATATAGAGAGCCTTAATCGTCCTGCTGCCTGCCTGACCCTGTCATTTATATAGACCTTCTGCGTCTTAATATAGACAATATCCTTCCTCTCATATTCCTCAGGCGGTTGATAGACCACCCCTTCTATTATTGTTTTTTCCCTGTCTATATATTTTGATATGTCATTGTATGAAGGCGGCGCAGAAAGGAGCTGATAATAAAAAAGACCAAAGAGAAAGACAAGAAAAAGGAAGGGGATGTGATTTCTTAATCCCCCTTTGCTAAACCCCGTTAGAGATTTATCTCTAAACGGGGTAAAGGGGGATACAGGGGGATTATATTTATGCAGTATTATCTCAATAATTATGAAAAAAATAATTGCTGCAATAACTGTTATTGGAAAATAATTAAAGATGCTTCCAAAAATAAGACCAACAAGATAGGCAATGGTTATGGGGATGATGGGTTTTGACATGGCATTATCTGTGTTGTTTTAAACATCATACAGAATAACCTGCCTTGTTTCAATGATTTTTTTAAAAAAAAGTATACAAGTTCAAAGCAATTCAAATTGCAGTCCTTGACAATATTCCCTCATTCCTCTTTACAGTTACCCTAAACTGTTATCTCAACCAATATCTTTTCATACTCAACAACTGGTCTGGCTTTATGTCTGCCTTCTTTTGTCTTTTGAACCTCAATCAAGCCTAATTCTGCAAGGTAATGAACGTCATCCGTTACATTCTTTGTATCCCTGTGTAATATCTTTGCAAGCGCATAGATGGATTCAGGCTTATACTTCCTGATAGCCTTTAATATCCTTAGCCGTTCATCGGTAATGAACTTCCTCATTGCCTTTAAAGACTCAAAAGAGATAACAGATTGTGGCTCTACCTTTTTGCCCTTTGCTGCTGCCTTCATGGCTTCCTTTGCCTCTGCTATAAATTCATTTTCACCCTGAATCTCTAATCTAACATTCTTAATCTTCATCCCTAATCCTCCTTACATCATTGAAAAAGTCCTCTATGAGTTTATCAATACCCTTAAACTCATAGGAATATTCTCTGCCTTTATAATGCCTATGGTCTCCTTTCCTCTCTGCATTGTCATAGCCTACCGCCCTTTTCCCCTCTCTGATATAAACAAGGGAATATTTAAACCCATGGGGTTTGTCTTCGCTTTCTGGGACATGCCATGCCTTGATTTCAACAATATCTCCATTTGGATATATCCGTTTACGCAATATTAAAGGCTTTGCCTTCATATAGGTTATGATATACCATGTATTAAAAAAATGCAATGAAAAAATTGCAGTCCTTGACAATAGAGGAAAAGGGTGAGAAAATAAGGTGAAAAAAAAGGCTGCGGGCGGTAGGGGTGGAAAGGAAGGGAGAGGGGAAGTGTCCTCTCTTTATTCCCTATATGAGATGACCGTAAACGCCGGCAAGCTGCTGCAGCACACAGTGTAAAGGCTGGTAATATGGTAACCCGAGGAGATAAGGGGTATGGTAATGAAAGGCAATACAGCAGCATGGATTTTGCTTTTGCTAATCTTACTACTGATGATGGGCGTATCTTATGCTTTTCAGACAAAGGTTAAAGTAGGCGAAACTATTACTATTGAGGGAGTATTCATTATTGCTGATGGTGAGGACATACAAGAAAAGCCAGTAAAATATCCATGCATCAGATTAGAGCAGGCGATATCCATCTTATATGATGATG
>MHEL01000024.1:0-4219 GCA_001803815.1 Nitrospirae bacterium RBG_19FT_COMBO_42_15
ACAACGGCTATAACATCTTCATAATCCATTACAGGCGCTGCAATGCTCATATAATTAATCCCTGATTCACTATCAAGTTTAAGGTCGCCTACATATAGCCTTCCTTTGCCGTTATTAAAGGCATCCTTAAACCACTTCTCCCTGATAAAGTTTTTTACCTTATATTCACTGATGCCGCCGACATAATTCCCCTTTGCATCAGCGATAATCAGTGAATAGACCACTTTTTCATCAAAGGACTTAAATTGTTTCAAAAAATTTATTAATTCACTGTTATTATATTTTTTATTTCTAATTGAGTTCTTTATTTCCGTTGAAATGGCAAGCCTCTGGACATCAATAGCCTCCTTTTTTATCACCATATCAATCTTATTTGCAGTCTCCTTTGCCATCTCCTGAAAATTTGCGCCTATGGAATTTCTAAGCGCATTTGTGCCATCAAGATATGTAAGATACAAACCAGCAACAAGGGGAACAATGCTTATCATAAGCATTGATATTATAATCCTTCTCTGAATCCCTCTTTTTACATTTTTAACTTCCATAATTAATCCTCTATGCTTATCTCTATCCTCTTTGCCCTCTCCCCGCCCCTTAAGGTTGAAACCATTGCCTTAATTGATTTCGCAAACCACTCCTGAACAAATGGTTTTATTATAAGCTTCTTGCCATTAACAAAAAGATATGCCTTCTCTCTTCTATTTGACAACCCCTTCTTGTTTTTTAAAAATCTCAGCTCAATAAACTGCGCAACATCCTTTGGCTTATTTATATCTATTAATGGAATGCCCTTTAATCTAATCTTCTTATCGCTTACAACTGCAATAAGATTATCATCCTTTGAGCAGAGCAATTTCTTGCTGTTGCCGTCCCTGAGGACCTCAATCTTCTGATACCTCTCTGTTTTATAGCCTTCTGCTATTATCAAATCAACATCATCAATAAACCTTTCCCTTATCTCCTCAAGTTTGTATCGGCCTTTTATATCAGTGATTAATGCGAGCCTGTTATCAGACACAGCCACTATCGCCTTTGCGCCTGCCTTCTTATGCTTCCATGTATCCTTGCCCTCCTTATCCATCTCAAAGCCATGCGCGCAGTGCTTTATTGTTGCTATCCTGTGTCCTTTTTTTATTAAAAAAGGAATCACCTTTGCAATAAGCGTCGTCTTTCCGCTGTTTGACTTTCCAACAATTGAAACAATAGGTATCATACAAGTCTTCCTCTCCCATATAATTTCATAAAAATTTCAGAACAAACGGCAAAGTAAAAAGCTCCAGATGCAAAGCGGAGCGAGGACTCGCACCGCAGCATACAAGTCAGTATGTGAGGATGCGAGGCCGAAGCTACAACACAGCAGATGGACTTTTTACGAAGCCGTTAATACCCTGCGTCCTTTCTGTATTCAAAACTCCTGTCCAGCAGCATCACCTTCACCTTATCCCCTGCCTTTATGAATGTCTCGTTCTCATGGAATATTATAAGCCCGTTTGCCTTTGTCATGGAGGTCATCATGTGCGAACCCTGATCCCCTGTTGTCTCAACTGCATATCCATCCCCGTCTGACTGAACAGATGCCCTTATAAAATGACGCCGCTGTTCCTTCTTTTTCAAATCATTTTTAATCGCAGCGCTTATTATCGGCCTGAAAATATTTTTGTGCCCCATCATCTTTAAGATTGCCGGCCTTACAAAAATCTCAAAGGTCACCATGGATGCCACAGGATTCCCCGGAAGGCCAAACATGGGTCTTCCATTTAACACGGAAAAGGCAAGGGGCTTGCCAGGCTTTATTGCAACCTTCCATAGCCTTAAATCACCGCCGAGCCTCTTTACAACATCCTTTACATGGTCATAATCCCCCACAGAAACGCCCCCTGATGTTATTATTATATCCGCATTCATGCCGAGCTGCAACTTTTCCTCAAGTTCTTCCTGCCTGTCCCTTGCAATGCCGAGTAAAATCGGCGTTGCCCCGCACTCCTGAATCTGCGCGCCGACTGCATAGGTATTGCTGTTGATTATCTTTGCTCCGCATATCTCCTCGTCTAAATCAACAAGCTCATCGCCTGTTGCGAGTATGGCGACTCTTGGCCTTTGATAAACAGAGACAATAGAGCGCGCCATTGACGCAAGCATCCCTATCTCAGAAGGCCTTATCAACTGTCCTTTTTTTATTACAAGCTGCCCCTCTTTTACATCCTCTCCTGCCATTCTTATATGGTCTCCCTTTTCAGGCCTTTTAAAAATCCTTACCTTATCGCCATCTTTTTCGGTATACTCTGCCATGACAACAGCATCAGCGCCATTTGGCATTGGCGCTCCTGTCATTATCTTTATTGCCTCACCCGGCTTTATTTTGCTTTCAGAGATATAACCTGCGGGCAGGCTCTCTATAATTTTCAGAACAGCAGGGTTTTCTTTTGATGCGCCTTCAACATCATTAACCCTTACAGCATAGCCGTCCATTGCAGAATTATCCCATGGCGGGATATTCCTTCTTGCATATACATCCTCTGCAATGACCCTTCCCAATGCCTCTTTTATAGTCACCTTCTCAAAACCTATCTCCCTGATGTTCTCAAGGATTAACACTAATGCCTCTTCAACAGAAATCATAACAGATACCTCCTATCCTGTCTATTCACTATCCTCCCCATTATCAATAAAATAGATATTGCAGAAACAGTTACAATCGCCACCAGAACATTTGCCAAGGGCATATTGTCTGCCTGAACAGCGTCGTATATTGCAATAGGAACTGTCTGCGTAAGTCCTGGAATATTTCCTGCAACCATCAATGTTGTCCCAAAATCGCCCAATGCCCTGAAAAATGATAGGGCTATTCCTGCAAAGACACCTCTCCATGCAAGTGGGATTGTAATTGTCAAAATAACTGCTGCCTCTGACTTGCCGAGCGTCCTTGCAGCATTTTCCAGATTATTATCTACAGCCTCAAAAGCTGATTTAGCAGTTTTCACCAACAGAGGAATGGCTACAACAGACGCTGCAACAACAGCGCCATACCATGTAAAGACAAGCGATGTTCCGAATATATCCTCAAAAGCTTTGCCTATAAAACTCCTCCTGCCGAGAGCAACGAGGAGATAATAGCCCAAAACAGTCGGCGGGAGTATCATGGGAAGCATAATGATAGAATCAAGGAAGTCCCTTCCATAGAATCTCTTTTTTGCTAAAAAATAGGAGAGCGGCAGGCCGATAAGAATGCAGATTAAGGTTGCAAAAAGGCTTACCTTTAAAGAGAGAAATAATGGAGACAAATCTATATTCATTCGCAAACACCTTTTGCCGTCATTCCCGCAGCGTTTTTGAGCGGGAATCCGGAATTATTTAGACATTTCATTTTATTATAAAACCGTATTTCTTTAGAATTTCCCTGCCTGTCCCGTTTAAGACAATATCCATAAAACCTTCAGCATATCTTCTATTCTTAGAATCCTTTAACACAGCAATAGACTGCTCTATTGCATTATGCAGACCTTCGTCTATTAGCAGATAATTATCATCTGCAGCAGTAATTAGAGAGAGGGCAACTATTCCTGCATCTGCATCGCCTGTCTGGATATATTGAAGCGCTTGTCTGATATTCTCTCCATAAACCAACCTCGGCTTTAAATCATCCCATATCCCTGCCTTTATCAATGCCTCCTTTGCTGCTGTGCCATAAGGAGCATGCTCTGGATTTGCAATGGCAATCTTTTTGAATGAACCATTTATTAAACCATTTATGCTAACAGGCAGATTGCCAAAATTTTTATTTACAACAATGGCAAGCCTCCCCCTGCAAAAAACATAATATTTATCATCTGCAATCAAGCCTTTATTTTTCAGATCTTCAACATACCTCTTATTGGCTGATGCAAAGATGTCAAAAGGCGCGCCGTGTATAATCTGTTTTGAAAGCAGGCCTGATGAGCCAAAGGTAAACATGACATTATTTCCTGTCCTCTGTTTATAAATCCCGCCAATCTCTTTAAAGGCAAACTGCAAATCTGACGCAGCAGCTACATTAATGGTTTCTGAAGAGGCTGCTGAAGGGAAGAAGATGAGTAAAAATATATTGAGCAGAAAAAACTTTTTAAACATTTTATTCCTCTTAAAATCCCAAACCAGCGAGAAGGGTGCAGATGCAAGGCGGAGCGAGGACTCGCACCGCAGAACCCCCACCCTCCCCTCCCCCTTACTAAGGGGGAGGGTT
>MHEL01000024.1:4236-8694 GCA_001803815.1 Nitrospirae bacterium RBG_19FT_COMBO_42_15
GCGAGGCCGAAGCGACAACACCGCAGATGCACCCTTATCGCTGGTTTGCTGCTAAAAACAAAAATGCCGACCATAGGTCGGCATCCCAAACCATGGTCTCCTTTCCAAGCCCCCACACCTATACATAGGTATGGAGACGTCCCGCATCAATACTGCGAGACAAGGGGAGGCTGGGTCGTTTCCTTCCCAACCCGAATCGGCATGTATATCGTGGCAGATGCCTTAGATATACAGGCTCGGAGCCCTATTAAATTTTATATATATTATGCCTTAAAAAAAAAGGTGTCAAGGATTATCTAAAAAAAGGGCGGAAATTTCACTGACCATGGCACTTCTTGTATTTCTTGCCGCTTCCGCAGAAACATGGTTCATTGCGGCTGGGGTTTTCCTTATTTGCAGCTGACGTAAAATGCTCTGTATGTTTAAGGAAGTAGAATTTAACCTCTTCTATTACAGCTTCTACTCCCTTTTCTATTGATGGGACGCCTCCATTAAAGCATCTCTCTATTACATCCCTTTCAAATGCTATTGCTGAAGCAAGTGCATCTACATCATCAGATGAGGCCCCTGCTGCATGAATTATACGGCAATATCCCTTCTCCCCTAACCTTGCATCAATAGAGCCCATGAAACCGCAATGCTGCGGCCTTATATCATTTCCTCCAAGCACTGCAGGATGGATGGCACAGGTCTTCTCTTCTGAAAGAAACAGACATCTAAATGCAAACATTGCCCTTAAACTAATCATAACGGATTGGTCTTTAAACTTGATATCCTCAACCTTTACATTATACCTTTCAGGTTCTTTAAAAAGCCTTCTTGAAGAAACCTCATCCGTTACATATCTTTCCCTTATCCGCTCCGCCCTTGCCCTGATCTCCTTTATTACATCATTCTTAAAGCTATCCATGCGGGATAATCCGTCTTTTTTTATGACAGTGAATACAATAATGCCCCACCAGGGGTCGCAGCACATCCCTTTGCACTGATTAATGCATATATTGGAAAAGAAAGAACTGCTTTTCCTGCTGTTGTTCATAATGATATATACTACACAAAATATTGCGTATGTTCAAGCGGCAATGATAGTTAAAATAAAATGGGCGGCCATTGCTGGCCGCCCATAAAGCATTGAACAGATTTTTTTTAATGCCCCATTTTTAGCTCTGCTGGCGGGAGTTTTTCAACCTTAACCTCCGGGTGCATTTCCCTGTGCTTGCTGCCTGTATATGCATACTGCATGGTCTCTTTGTAAAATTCAAAGTGTTTCTTGTTGTCAACCTTTATGTCTCCGAACTTGTCTCCAGCCTTTGCAGGCGTTACTTTAACAACAGTGTCATACCAGCCCTGAGAGCCGCCGATCGGGTCTGCAGTTGCAGGGATGATGTCATTTGGATTAACACCCTCTGCCTTCCACCAGATATTCTTCATATCAGGGTCTTCTACATTCCCCCACATTGAAGGCGGCTCACTCTTTTTGGCTGCTGCCACCCTTCCGAATTTAGTGCCGAGTGTATTGGAGACAGCAATAACCTTTGGATGTATGCCCTCTGTAACCCTTGCCTTAGTTACTATGTAGCCGACAGGGCTTGTAATCCTTATCAGGTCTCCATGCTTGATGCCGAGCTTGTCAGCAGTCGCCTTGTTGAGCCATGCCGGGTTGCTGTGCACAATCTCTGTGAGCCACTTTACATTCGGCGTCCTTGACTGTGTATGGACATTCCACTTAAAGGTGGTGAGTATCATGTCATCGTCTTTTAGTTTTGATGAGCCGTCTTTGTTCCAGTGCCATGGATGCGCCTTGTATGTTGGCAATGGATTGAAGCCGTATTTTTCATAGCTCGCTGCATGTATATTGATTTTTCCGTCGCCAGTGCCGAATCCCTTATACTTTTTGCCGCGTATTGTAACCTTGCCGTTTGCATCCTCTTTATATGGAATGCCATACTCTGGTTTAATCTCATTTCCGTTTTTATCAACAATCTTGCCTGTTGCAGGGTCAAGCGTCCCGTAGATTGGCCATACGCCATTCTTTTTTAAGAAGTCATAGCCGCCGACATCCTTCAGGCCCGGAATATTGTCAAACTGCCTTCTCACATAATCCTCAGGATCCTTGAACTCCCAGTATTTCTTCATGCCGCGTTTTCCATCCGGGTCTATCTTGTGGATTATCATTTTGAGTATCTCTCTGTATTCAATTGCCTCTCCGAGCGGCTTTATAACAGCCTGTCTTATGCCGACCCACGGCCAGAGGCTTGATGGCATGCTCTCAGGGTCGTGCCTTTCAAGGTAGCTGCAGTCAGGAAGGATTATATCCATGAGATCTGCTGTCTCCTGCATCTGATTAGAGAAGGTAAAGCTGAATGGAATAAGCTTCTCATCCAACAAAACCTCTCTCCACACACTCGCAGCAGGATTTGTGTAGCCCTCGCAGGACATGTAATTCATGTATACGCTGATCTTTTGCTTGCCCTCCTTTATCCAGAATGGCGTAAGATGAGATACCTTGTGATGTGCAAGCGGATAATCAGGCGGTGTTGATAGATAGCTCGGCTCCTTGCCTCCTGCTGGTTTTGGGTCTGGCTGGTCATATCCCATTCCCCTCGGCAGGCAGTAACCGCCCTTTTTCTCTACATTGCCTGTGATTATCGGAAGGAGCATTATTGCCCTTTCATTGTATGAGCCATAGAGATGCTTTGCAGGCCCCCTGTATGTGTATGTTGTTGCAGGTTTTGTAGAGGCAAATTCTACTGCTATTCTTCTTATATCCTTTGCAGACATGCCTGAATATTTCTCAGCCATCTCAGGCGTGAACTGTTTTAGATACGCAGACAGTTTATCAGCGCTATAATTTGTCCAGTCATTTATAAAATCAATGTCTGCAAGACCCTCCTGCATAATCACATTTGCCATTGCGAGCGCAACAATGCCGTCTGTGCCCGGGAATATCGGGAACCACTCATCCGAGCGGCCGGCAGTATTTGAGAGCCTTACATCAAAGGTTACGAGTTTTGCCTTATTATCTACAATGCCCTCTGCAATCCTCTGTGAATAGGGGTTCATGAAATATGCTGCCTCAAGGATATTGCTGCCAAAGTTAAGGATATATTTTGTATTGGCAAAGTCAGGCGTCTCTATGTCCGGTCCCCATGTATGCTCCATCCCGATCTTTTTACTTGATTCGCATGTGGAGGTATGGTTTACGCCTGTATTTGTGCCGAGGGTATTCATAAATCTTCCTGTTGCGCCGCCGCTTCTATCTCTGCCCCATTTCACCATTATCTCATTGGGATGGCCTTTATCTATGTTCGCCTTTATCTTATTTGCAACCTCTGTTATTGCCTCATCCCATGATACCCTTTTCCACTTGCCCTCACCCCTCTTTCCAGCCCTCTTTAATGGATAGAGTATCCTGTCCGGGTCATAGATGTGCCACATGCCTGCATTGCCTTTTGCGCAGAGCCTTCCCCTTGTGGATACATGCTTGTCATTTCCCTCAAGCTTCCTTACCCTTCCGTCTTTTATATATGCAAGACCTCCGTCTTCAATATTACAGACAAGGCATGTGTAAGGAACTACCTTATCAAAATCAGCGCCCTTGATCTTGCTCTTGTCAATTGCAACACCCTTGCCTCCTAATCCAAGCTCATCTGCATTGGCAAAGAGGTTGTCTCCAATTGCAATAGCTGCGCCTGATGCAATGCCAAACTTTACAAAGCCCCTTCTTGTAATCTTCATTATCATCACCTCCTTTTATTTCCCATGATTCACAGGGGTGTTCGGGGTCCACCCTTTAAACACAGTGCCTGTGCTTTGTGAAATGATGTCATTGTCAAAATCCTTTGGGTCTATCTGCCTTCCGCCTTTTAATGCCTCATAGTCAATATGGCCTGCCTCAAGGCCAATGTAATAGACGCCGGAGCCGCCGCCGTCATCCGCAGGCATAAGCGTCCGAGTTGGATTAGAGGCAATGAGCTTTGCAACTACGCTCTTGCGGTCAGAGATGTCCCCAAAGACCCTTGCCCTTCCAATGCAGGTCTGCGCACATGCAGGGACGAGCCCCTTCTCAACCCTGTGGCTGCAGAATGTGCACTTGTCAGGCAGATTGGTTAGAGGGTTAATAAACACCGCCTCCAATGGACATGACTCAATAGCAGCCTTTGTCTCTGTCTTTATCTGTGCCGGCGTCCTTTTTTCCAGCTTCTTGTAGTCTATGAGTACAATCCCATCATCTGTTTTGTAAAAGCTGCCAACGCCATTATTCTCTGACGCCTCAATGCACGGCGCCTCTTCGCAGTGGTCGCAGAGGATCGGAAAGAAGTGGCGCTTCACATAAGGATACCGCCCCTTTTCATAAAACCTCACATGCGTCCTCCACACGCCGAGCGGCACCTCATTCTCTGCCTTGCACGCTACTGTGCAGGCATTGCAACCAATGCACCTTCTCAAATCAATTAC
>MHEL01000025.1 GCA_001803815.1 Nitrospirae bacterium RBG_19FT_COMBO_42_15
GAATTCCTTGAAGGGAATATGGACATAGGAAAAAAGCTGCTTAGGGACTATATTAATGCTACTATTACTTTTCAGCAGTTAGGCAAGGAACTTAACAAGTCAAGCAAAAGCATCCATCGTATGCTGGGACCTCACGGCAACCCACGCCTTGAGAGTATTTTAGGAATTATAAAAATACTCCAGACGCATGAAAAGGTGAAGCTGAGGGCTAAGATTGTTCAGCAAGCTGCTTAGAGAAGAGAGCATGGCTTACTGCGTTATAGCATTAGGATTATGTTAACAAAAACTCTGTTAGAGAATTAGGATTACATCAATTTGCTGCAATGATGAGGCTGTTTATAAGGCTCATGCAGGGCTTAATACAAAGAGATTGCGGATTATTGTGATTAACTGATAAAGGTTATTAAGGAGCGGGGGGAGAAACTGATAAGCCGAGACTTAACCCTTTTTTCTTCCTGCAGGATTTTCCCCACTTTCCTAAAGGGGATATAAGAAGCATCAGATACGGGCGTATCGCAATACGCCCCTATTTTTTTTCAACCCTTGACAATAGAGAAAAAGAATGAGAGGATATATATTATGAATAAAGAGGAAATTTATAAAAAGATATCGTGTGTGCTTAAAGAGGAAGGCGCAATAAAAATAGCTGTCTTTGGTTCTTATATAAGAGGAGAAGAAAAGCCAGAGAGTGATATAGATGTTATTGTAGAATTTTCTGAGAAAAAGAGCCTTCTTGAGCTTGTAAGGATAGAAAGGGAATTATCTGAAATTTTAGGGATAAAAGTGGATTTATTAACAGAAAAATCTATAAGTCCATATTTAATTGATGAAATAAAGGAAGAAATGGAAGTAATTTACGGATGAGTAAAGCCGATTCAGTATACTTAAAACATATTTTAGATGCTATAGCAAGAATAGAAGAATATGCTAATGGAGTAAAGTATGAAGATTTTATGAAAAATTATCTTATACAGGACGGAGTAATAAGGCAGATAGAGATAATAGGCGAAGCAACAAAGAGGTTGTCAAAAGAAATTAGAGAAAGACATTCTGAAACACCTTGGAAAGATATGGCTGGAATGAGGGATAAATTGATACATGATTATTTTGGCGTAGATATAGATGCTGTTTGGAATACGATTAAAAAAGATATCCCAGTATTAAAAGACAGATTGAGAGAACTTATTGAAAAAGGGAAAAAGGATTGAGGCGGCTCAGACAAGCTTATTGGCATAGGGGTCTTTATGGCATCATGGCTGTTTAAGGATGTTATAAGGTTGATGGAGAAAAGGCAGCAGGCTGTATAATTTAAAAGAAGGAATAGGGGAAATGTCCCGCTTATTCCACCTTTATACCGGAGAAATGTTTTGTATAGAGAGCTGGCTGGGGCAGTGAACCTGCAACGGGGTTGGCAGAACCATTAGACCTGATTGGAAATCTGCCCCACCCAACATTTATAAGGTTATCAACATCTTTACTGCCCGTGCTGTGAGCCACATAGGGGCTGGTTAAAAACCACGAGACTTGTAATAAACCATATGGACACGGCAAGGAGCCGAAGATTTTCTGGTCTGCTATATAGCAGAAAGGGTCAATGGATAAAATGCTACACCAATGGCCTTAATCCTGATGGGTGACTGGTGCAGTGAAGACTGACACCGAAACATAACGAAACTGCGGCAATGGTAAGGGTGATGGTAACTTAAAAGATATTGACGAGAAAAGTTCCTTTTCTTGTCTTGGGATAGCTTTTTCCGCTTGACAGGTGCCCTTTAAATGGGAGACCCTTTCTTATCTTTCTTTTTAACAGGCTCAGTATCCATATTATTTATTTTCACGGAGAATATTTTGCCTGCCAAATTAGCCGCTTGGGCGCAGCAGAGGTTATCTCTTGAAGTATGTCGTCTATTACTATATATATGCTCCAATCTTCTTCACCAGTTTGATGCGCTATTCGCTTAGAAAGTAAAATTTCTAATTCATCATCCCTTTTTCCTTTCCAACAATTATCTGCCAAAGCAACGAACAGGTCTTCAAGTGTAATTGATTGACCATGCTTCCATTTGGTATGGGTTTTAGTAAATCTGGCCATCTTGCTGGATATATTTCGTTGTTTTAGTATTTTATACCCTTCTGATTCATGCTTATTTCCGGCTTCTGAAAGCTCCTCTCTAAATACAGCCTTTCCAATATCATGAGTTGCAGCTCCAAATGTTATTTCCTCTTTATTGATTCGTAATTTTGGACACTTGCTGGTAAAATCATTTATAAGTTCTATAGCAACCGAGTGAACAAGAATGAGATGTGCAGTTAATCTTGGTGGGGCATTGAGCTCATTACACAAAGCAACAACCTGTTCCGGCAATGGTGAAAGTTTTAATTCAGTCAATTCATCAAATGGATTTATATTCATGTATTTTTGTATGGCTTACGCTTACCGTTCACGCATATAGTAAAGTTAATCAACGCACTGTTTTTTTACGTGTTCGGTTACGCAATTTGTTAGCTGCCATCTTTGATCTTGCTGGCTGCGGCTTCCATTCTATTGCTCCATTCGTTGCATGTTCTATATATAATTGACTGCCATAACGGTACAAGAATACTCTCGTTCCATGTCCCTCACATAACCCTAAGAAGATCTCCTTGCCGTCTCCAAGCTTTTTCGCCCATTCACGAGCCATCTGGGTAAAATCTCCGAGGCAGTCAGGCGGGCACTTAACCTTCCCTTTTTTCTCTGGATAGCCGTGCCCATGGCAACCCATTCCACCAGGCTCCCATTCGTGACAATAATCAGCCATTTTATCTCCTTTCCTTTTTCCCGCATTCAAAATTACCCGCCTGAAGAGTGCAAAACCATGATTAAGGTCGGATAGATTGAATTGGTATGCAGCATTATATAAATTTACGGTATTTGTGACAGCGCCGAGTCACTAATCCTACCAAAATATTTAAGTTTATTTTCAAGTTTCTCCATAAGCCAGTTAGCGGAATCTTGAGTAAGTTGCACAGCTGCTTGTCGGTGATATGCTTCTCTCGGATCAATATTTCCTTTTCCTGATATTTTATTCCTTAAAGTTGAAACAAAGGAATTATAACCGAATTTATCCATCAACTCATTCATTGAAACACCATTTTTAAGAGTTCCATTAATGAGCTTTGCATCGTGTACACGAATGTATCTTGACCATTTCTTTTTCCACGGACGACGCTTTATGTCTTCATCAGAAGCATCATCCCTATTTTCTTTGTATTTATTTCCGATAGCATGTCCATAAATAATAATATCGTTTGGATTTGAAACCATTCGCCCGATAAACATAATTGCCCCGTTATCTACTATTCTGGGTTTTTTCTTAGTTGGGTAAGTACATGCCCAATGGCAGCCCGATATTCCAACCTCTTCAATAATTTGCATATTGATATCAGTACGATTACTCCCTTCGCCAAAAAATTTAATAAAATACTGATTTGAGTCGGAGGTTTTTTGAACGCTTGATTGTGCTTGTTCGTTGGGCTTATTATTAACACTAAAACCATAGTCTTTGAATTTATATTTTTGATATGATTCTTTTCCACTTTGAAGAGAGGAGTCAATCTCCATTCGCCATTGATCAATTTGTTTTTGTTCAAGAGTTAAAGGTATTTTATTCCATAGGCTATCAAAATAGGCTTCTAAAGAAAAAATGGCATCTGCATTGTAAGTATGCATGCCAAATTCAAAATTTGTTAGCAATGCTGCCTGGGTAAGATTAGCGGATGACAAAATTGCTTCTTTTGAATCAAAAATATATAGCTTAGAATGTAGGTTTTTAATACCCTTTATTTGACCGCCGTTTTTTAAAATATATTCTATGGCATCTAAGCTTGATACACCATTGTAAAAATCAGTTAAATTATATCGAGTAATTAACTTAAGTTTGAGTTTTCTTTTGTTTAGTATTTCTTCGATTGTTTTTAGCTGAAGAAAAGGAGTTACAAATTTATACTCCTTCGTGTTTCTCCCAGAGATTTCCTTAAATATTTTTGCCCAATCCTTATCTATAAACTTAAAATCCATATTATTTATGATTGCCTAACGCCGCCTGTAACAGGCAGCAAAAGCTGGTGCGACGAAGGAGCGCCGCTTTTTGCTGCCCGAGTTGATGGGCTTGTTATGTGTTTCTTTCATTTTCTACCAAGTGCTGTTTTAGTTGCGCGACCGTAAGTGCGGGTATAGTTCTATGTATTATGGCGTGACAGTTGGGGCAAACGGGAATAAGGTCTTCAATCGGATTTAACTCATATTCCTTTCCGATTTCTGACAGCGGCACAATATGGTGCACATGGATATAGTTCTTTCCAATTGCCCCATAGAACACCTCGAAGTCAAAATTACATACGGCGCATTTGTAACCATGATGCTCGATGCATTTAGCTCTTGCCTCAGAGTTGCGCTCGTAGGTATTAACCGAAACTGTTTTTGACGCGCCTTCAATGAATTGCTCTGGTGTTTCGATTTCTTCAGGAATCAGATTGCCCAAAGCATCGTCAGATGCATACCAGTTTCCGCCAACCCGCTTGAGTGATTTTTCTGTTAGTTTGGGTTCGAACCCTTCAATTTTCGCTGGCCCAATACCTTCTTCATCCTTATTAGCATCGGAGTATTTCATAGGAAAGGTTTTTAATTTATAGCCTTCCTCTTCGATTAACCTGATATGTTCCCTTGACTGTTCATATGCCGGTTGTTTTCTTCCTTTACGGCTTGTTTGCCAATCTTCACTCAATATCAATGATGTGTTTCCTTCTGTGTGTAAATCCCAAGCGCCGAAGATGATCACCTTCTCCTTTTCATTGATAAAAGACCAACTCCCTCTCCAGTTGCGACATGTGGCCCCTTGCGACTCTATGAATTACTTCCTGTTCATTGACGCTCAATTCTTATACACATAACAAGTTATTACACAGTTTTTTTTGATACCAGAAAAATACCAAAAATAAAAGGAATTGACAAGCTTTTTCTTTATAAAGGTCATCTAAAGGGCAGATAAACGGTGTCAGGGTCTATAATTATGCGGCCTTTGGTCTATTCTATGCCACGCTTGTGAAATTTCAGTTTTAAGAGTGCTTATGGCAAAAGGACAAAGGCATGGCAGTGCAATGGCTTTATAATTGAAAAGTGCCGTCTGTCAGTGGTAAGGATTCTGTTAATCTTAAGCCGTTCTGCAACAGCAATTATGGAAGCGTCTACAAGAGGAAAAGAGAGGAAAAGAGGGTCGTGTCTTGAAATATAAGCTTGGAAAAGCGTCAGCAACTCTACACATTACACAGCCTTTAATCTTCTATAAAAATATTTTACTGCCTCAATGTTTATTTCACGGCAGATAATCATCAGGTAATTATCATAATAGCCCATTGCATGCAAGAAAGTGAATAACATGAGCGAGCCAACCAAAAAAGGCGGTCTGCCTTATGACCGATGCACTGAGCAGTATAACAAAAGAGCAGCTTAAAGAACTCAGCATCAGGCTGGAGGGGAAGAAGGAGTAAGAGCATTAGAGATTAAGGGATTATGACTTGACTTTTTGTATAACATAATATATTATATGTATAACAATAAGGGAGTGTGTATGACTTATGGGTATAACAGTAAAGGTTGGACCAAAATATCAGGTAGTTATTCCTCAGGGGGTCAGGAAGAAGATAGACCTGCATCCTCAGGATGAGATGCTTGTGGAAGAGATAAATGGGATAGTTGTGCTTATACCAAAACCAAAATCCTTTACTAAGCTAATGATTGGGCTTGGAAAGGAGATATGGAAGGATATAGATGTAAAAGAATATCTTAAAAAGGAAAGGGAGTCTTGGAAATAGACGCCTTCCTAAAATATCTGTCAGGCAATACTGTAGGTATTGACACAATGTGCTTTATTTATGCCTTTGAAGAAAACCCAACCTACCTTCACATTGTTAAGCCTCTTTTTGAACAAATAGAAAAAGGAAAGATAAAAGGAATTACAAGTACTATTACAGTTGCAGAATCTCTTGTCAGGCCATTTGAGAGGGGAGATATCTCGCTTCTTTCAAGATATAGAATAGTATTCAGGGATTTTCCAAATTTAGCTGTTGTTTTGCCGACTATTGAGATATCAGAGAAGGCTGCAGAATTGAGGGCTATACATAAAATCAGGATGCCTGATGCCCTGCAAATTTCTACATCGCTGATTCATAATGCAAAGATATTTATTACAAATGACTTGCCTCTTTCTAAGGTATCAAATATTGAAATTGTCCAATTAGATGACCTGATTCATTAAAACAAAAGGCAGTCTGCCTTATGACCGATGCGCCGAGCAGGGTTACAAAGGAGCAGTTCAAAGAACTCAGCATAAGATTAGAAATAAAAAAAACATAAAAGTTCTTCTGCTTGGCAAACCAATAGAATCTACATACAAGGATATTCAGAAATGGAAGCAACAAGGTATACAGGAAAAAAGGGCATAGGAAAAGGCGCAGTTGATAAAAGGCTTAATAAGAAATATATAATTAGCTGGTGCCTGTTTGACTTTGCAAATTCAAGCTACTCAGCAGTCATTGCCTCTGTAATCTTTCCTTTATTTTATGCCAACTATGTTGTGGGCAACAGAGAGGGTATTGGAGATTTATGGTGGGGAATGGCCATATCCCTCAGCATGGCAATTATTGCCCTTACATCTCCTTTTCTCGGAGGCATTGCTGACTACTCCGGAATAAGGAAAAGGCTTCTTTTTTTATATACTGCCATAAGTGTTTTAGCAATTGTATTCTTTGCTACTCTTAAAGAGGGGATGATTTTAGCGGGCTTTTCTATGATTGTGATTGCAAATATCGGTATGGAGGGAGGTCTTGTATTTTATAATGCCTTTCTGCCGCAGATTGCGCCAAAGAAATATCAGGGAAGGGTCTCTGCATGGGGCTTTGGCACAGGATATGCCGGTTCAATTATCTCACTTCTTATTGCCCTGCCTCTTGTAAAGGCAGGACAATATGAGCTTACATGGCTTATGGTAGCAGGCTTCTTCGCTATCTTTTCAATGCCAGCCTTCTTCCTTCTTCCATCAGACAGGAGGGCAGGCTTCTCTTTTATTAAGGCTGGTTCAACAGGGATTAGATTTACATTAGCAACTTTGAGGGAATTATGGAGCAGGAAAGACCCGAGAAGATTCCTGCTTGCCTATTTTATATATCAGGATGGCATTAATACAGTAATAGTATTTTCGAGCCTTTTTGCAGCTACAACACTCGGGTTTAAGCCGCAGGAATTAATAGCATTGTATATTATTGTGCAGTTCAGCGCCCTTATCGGCGCCTTTATCATGGCAAAGCCAATAGATATGTGGGGGCCAAAGAAGGTTATTATGACATCCCTCATCATGTGGAGCGCTGTGGTTGTTTTAGCATTTTTTATCAGAACCAAAGTCCAGTTCTGGGTTCTGGCATCTTTTGCAGGCCTTGGCCTCGGTACTGTTCAGGCGGCAACAAGGGCATTTTATGTCAGGTTCATACCAAAGGACAAGGAGAGCGAATACTTTGGCGTATATTCCCTTGTTGGCAAGTCATCGGCAATAATAGGGCCTCTTGTTTTCGGCCAGGTCTCTTCTGCTTTTAAGAGCCAGCGGCCGGCGATTCTATCAGTAGCAGCTTTTTTTATTTTGGGCATGGTTGTTTTATACTTTGTCAGTGGCAGCAGTCAAGAAAAGGATGAAGAATACAGAAAAGACTGGCAATAGATTTTCAAGGCTGCTTGGGGGTTTACAAAAACTCGAGAAAGCTGATTTCTTTTTTAATTTCCTTGAGCAGTGATTTTACATCATCAACAAAGGCAATGGGGATGAGGATCTTTATCAGGCCTTTTTTTCCGTCCATTGTCCTGACAGATGAAATGCCCTCGTATGCGTCTATTGTAAAATTAAAATAGGCAATGTCCGCCGGCCTGATTTTTATGAATATCTCTACTGCCTCAGACTGCCTGCTCACTGAACACACCTAATTTCCTGAATTTTTTGTATCTCTTTTCTATCAGTTCATCAATTGGAATAGCCTGAAGCTCGTTTAAGTGTCTTATAATTACCTCGCCAAGCGTCTTTGCCATCCCCTTTGTGTCCCTGTGTGCGCCGCCTAAAGGCTCTTTGATAATTTCATCAATTACTCCGAATCTGTATAAATCATCAGCAGTCATCTTTATTGCATCTGCTGCATCTGGCGCCTTTGTGCTGTCATTCCAAAGAATTGCTGCGCAGCCCTCCGGCGAGATAACAGAATATACGGAATGCTCAAGCATCAATACCCTGTCTCCAACGCCAAGCGCAAGCGCGCCGCCGCTTCCGCCTTCGCCTGTTACAGTAACTATTATAGGCACCCGCAGATGCGACATCTCCATCAGGTTTCTTGCTATTGCCTCTGCCTGTCCCCGCTCTTCAGCTCCTATACCCGGATAAGCGCCCGGCGTGTCTATGAGGGTTATAATCGGCTTAGAGAACTTTTCTGCAAGCTTCATTATTCTTAAAGCCTTTCTATATCCCTCCGGGTTTGGCATCCCAAAGTTTCTAAATACATTTTCCTTGGTTGTCCTTCCCTTTTGATGGCCGATAACAACCACAGATTTATTTTCAAATTTTGCTATGCCTGCAACAATGGAGTTATCATCGCCAAAACACCTGTCGCCATGAAGTTCAGTAAAGTCTGCCATCAGGTTGTTAATATAATCTAAGGCATAAGGCCTGTCAGAGTGTCTTGCTATCTGCGTCTTCTGCCAGGGGGTGAGCCTTGAAAATATCTCCCTCTGTATCTCAATGCACTTTTCCTCTAACCTCCTGATTTCATCAGCCACCCTGCCTATCTTGTCAGGCGGATAGCTCTTTAGCTTTTCAATCTTCTTTTCAAACTCTGCTATAGGTTTTTCAAACTCTAAATAATCTCTCAATTAAATGTCACCGTATCCTTCCCAAGAAAATTCTCTATCTCAGTTATTAATGAGCTTGTAGGATTGACCCTGATATCATTATTAACAGCAATAATAGATTCACCGTGATTTGGTATAGCCATGCTGATATATACAGAACAGTTGCCGCGGTATTTTAGCAGGATCTCCTTTAACTGCCTGAGCTCATTCTGCGACAGCACAGCAGAACCAACTTTAATATTTATTTTTGAAAGCTGCTTGTTTTTTGCATCAGATATTGTTGTTATTTTTGTTGCCTTTAGTTTTATTCCCTTTTCGCCCTTGTCAAGATTTCCAGTTATTAAAAGAGGGGTATCTGTATTAAACAGATGGTTTGATGCTCTGTAGGCATCCGGAAAAACAATCACATCAACAGTGCCATAGAGGTCTTCAATTCTAAGGTAGGCCATCTTATCGCCTTTTTTAGTTGTTGTATTTTTTATTTCTGAAATTATGCCGCAGATATTAACCTCTTTTTCATCAGGCAGTTCAGCTAATGCCTCTGAGGTAAAGGTTTCAAATCTTTTAAGCTCTGCTTCATAATTGGATAAGGGATGACCTGTTATATAAAAGCCGAGCGTGTCCTTTTCAGATTTCAGCCTTAAACCTTCCTCCCACTCCGGCAAGTCAGGGATTGATTCAGATGCATCATCCGGCTCTGTCTTCAGGTTGCCGAAGATATTTATTTGATTCAGCGCAGATTCCTTTTTTATCTGATTAGCTATTTCCATTGCCTTTTCATAAACAGCCATGAGCTGGGAGCGTTTCATATTAGCAGAATCAAAGGCGCCGCACTTAATCAGGCTCTCTATTACCTTTTTATTTACCTTTCTCAAATCCACCTTTTTGCAGAAGTCAAATATTAAAGCAAATCTACCGGATGATTCCCTTGCAGTGATGATTGCATCAATGGCAGCCTCGCCGACATTCTTTACTGCTGCAAGGCCGAACCTTATCCCTTCCTCTACAATGGTAAACCGTTTACTGCTCTCATTTACATCAGGCGGCAGTATCTTTATGCCCATTGACTTGCATTCTCTTATATATCTGACGATCTTGTCAGTATTGCCTACCTCGCTTGTAAGAAGAGACGCCATGAACTCAACAGGATAGTTTGCCTTTAGATATGCAGTCTGATATGCAATCAATGCGTATGCAGCGCTGTGAGATTTATTAAATCCGTATCCTGCAAAATATTCTATAAGCTCAAATATCTTTTCCGCCTTCTTTTCGTTTATCTTATTTTTATGAGCGCCCTCAATAAAGGTCTTCTTCATCTTCTCCATTTCTTCTGGGATTTTTTTGCCCATTGCGCGGCGGAGAATGTCTGCTTCCGCAAGGGAGAAGCCTGAAAGGACATTTGCAATCTTCATGACCTGTTCCTGATACAGGATAACGCCGTATGTTTCTTTTAATATCGGCTCAAGTTCAGGAAGCTCATATTTTATTGCAGTAAGACCCTTCTTTCTCTTTATGAAGTCATCCACCATGCCGCTGCCTAATGGACCAGGCCTGTAGAGCGCAACAAGGGCAATGATATCTTCAAAGGTCTCTGGTTTTAGTCTTATCAGTATTTCCCTCATCCCGGAGCTTTCAAGCTGAAACACGCCAAAGGTCTTGCCAGAGGAAAGGAGGTCGTATGTCTTTTGGTCATTTAATGGAATTTTTTCAATAGAGAAATCTTCTTGAATATTGCCTTCTAACCCTTGACCCTTGCTGTTAATAAGCCGTACTGCATTATCAATAAGCGTAAGTGTCTTCAGCCCGAGGAAGTCAAATTTTATAAGCCCGACCTTCTCAATGAGCTTCATATTATACTGGGTTATTATTTCATCTTTGTCGCCTTTATAAAGGGGTGTATATTCTGTTAACGGCTCCTGCGATATTACAATGCCTGCTGCATGGGTTGATGCGTGTCTTGCAAGTCCTTCAAGGCTCTTTGCAATCTTAATCAGCTCGTTAATCTTTGGGTCTTTTTCTATTAATTCCTTTAGCCTCGGCTCTGCCTTTATTGCCTCGTCAATTGTGATGTTTAATGTATTCGGCACCATCTTCGCAATCCTATCAACCTCTATGTACGGAATATCCAAAACACGGCCAACATCCCGTATAACACCCTTAGCAGCCATTGTTCCAAATGTAATAATCTGGGCAACATGGTCAGTCCCGAATTTATTTGTTACATAGTGTATTACCTCTTCCCTTCTGTCCATGCAGAAGTCCATGTCAATATCAGGCATGCTGACCCTGTCAGGATTCAAAAACCTCTCAAAGAGCAGGCCGTAGCGGAGAGGGTCAATGTCAGTAATCTTTAAGGAATATGCAGCAAGGCTTCCAGCAGCAGAGCCCCTTCCAGGGCCAACTGGTATGCCTTTGTTCTTTGCATAATTTATAATATCCCAGACTATAAGAAAATAACCAGCATAGCCCATGGAGTTTATTGTCTTGAGCTCCCTTTCAAGACGGGTTTTGTAGAAATCAGAAGGAACTTTAGTTTCTATCTGTTTTAATCTTTCTTCAAGACCCTTTTTTGCGAGCTCTGATAAATAATCCTCTCTGGTAAACCCATCCGGCACATTATAATTTGGAAGATGCAGTTCATTTAACTGGAGATTGAGATTGCACCTTTCTGCAATTATCTTTGTGTTTAGCAGCGCCTCTGGCATATCCTTAAATGCCTTGTGCATCTCTTCCGGAGATTTAAAATAGAAGTCATCAGTTGAAAATCTTAGTCTGTCTGTATCATTGACAGTCTTGCCTGTTTGTATGCAAAGAAGAATATCGTGCGCCTTTGCATCCTCTTTTTTTAAATAATGGCAGTCATTTGTTGCAACAAGAGGGATATTAAACTCTTTGCTTAGATTTATTAGTTCCTTATTTGCCTTATTCTGCTCTTCAAGGCGGTTATCCATTATCTCAAGATAAAAATTCTCCTTGCCGAGTATATCAATGTATTCACTAAGCGCCTTTTTTGCGCCTTCCATATCTCCTTTATTTATCTTATAAGGGACCTCGCCTTTTAAGCAGCTTGATAAGCCGATTAAACCCTTGCAGTGCTGTGCAAGAATTTCTTTATCTATCCTCGGCCGATAATAAAAGCCTTCAAGATGGGCAGAGGTGATAAGCTTTAAAAGATTTTTATATCCTGCTGCATCTGCTGCAAGGAGGATTAGATGATATGAGGCATTTTTTATGCCGTTGGCATTCTTGTCCAGCCTGCTTGCAGGCGCAACATATACCTCACAGCCGATTATTGGTTTTATACCGCC
>MHEL01000026.1:0-725 GCA_001803815.1 Nitrospirae bacterium RBG_19FT_COMBO_42_15
GCTTCCCAAAAAAGATGTAAAAGATATAGAGCTTGCAGCGCTTAGCCATGATATTGGCATGATGGGCGTCCCTGTATTAATGGTTGGCAAGGGATTATCAGAAAAGGACAGGGAGCATATAAATATGCATCCCCTGATAGGGGCAAAGATATTAAGTTTGAATCCATTATTTTCCGCCACAATACCCTCGGTATTGCATCACCATGAGACTTATGACGGCACCGGCTACCCCAAAGGCTTAAAGGGGGATGATATACCGCTCGGCGCAAGGATAATCAATATTGCAGAGGTTTTTGATGCTATTACAACAAGCAGGTCGTATCGTGACGCAATGGACATGGATAAGGCGCGTGAAGAGATTATGAATGGCAGCGGCGTGAAGTTTCATCCTGATATAGTGGAGCTATTTAAAAAGATATTTTAGGATAGATATGAGATATTTAAACAGAAGCAAGAAGAATGTCATAATCCTCTTGAGATGGCTTTTGATAATGGTCTTTCTTGCAATGCTCTTAAGCGGCAGCAGGGACTTTTATCTGGTCAGGGGCAAGCTAATATATATCTTGCTATTTGTTATAAGCAATATTGCGCTTGTATTTGTGCCAAAGGAGTATTTTACACGGCGCTCTCTTGATTTTGCTATCATACTTGCTGATACTGCGATTATCTCAGGCGGTATATACCTGACAGGCAATACAGAGCTATACTATATATATTTTCTTTCA
>MHEL01000026.1:788-5597 GCA_001803815.1 Nitrospirae bacterium RBG_19FT_COMBO_42_15
CAAAGATTGATGTTTTAAGCCCTGCTTTTTTAGTCAGATTTCCTTTCTTTTTTATTATAGCGCTGGTCTCAAGCTTCCTTGCGGAGGATGCTTCTGTTCAGCGGGAGCATCTGAAGAAAACCGGATTTCTCTTGGACCTTATCCAGAGCCTGAGTTCAACAATAAATAGCAATAAAATCTTTGAGATTGTTATAGATAAAATTTCTAAAATGGAGGATGTAGATTCCTGCAGTGTTTTCAAGGTTGACGATGCCAAAAATAACTTCGTTTTGAAATATTTATGGGGCGCAAAGGATATAAACGGCTTAAGCGGTTTTAGCATTTCTGTCCCTGATATTGGCGACAGCGTAAACTTAAAGGTGATTCAGGAAATGAAGCCCATTGTCTTAGGCGCGGATGAAATAGATAAGGATAGGCTGAAATTTCCATACTTTTGGCCGGATTCAGCATCTCAGGCCATTGTTCCCATATTAAGTAAAAGTATTTTATTAGGGACAATAAATATTGGAAGCAGCCGCATAGATTCTTTTGATGAAGAGGGGATAGAGATATTAAATATTGTCGCTAATCAGACCGCATCTGCCTTAGAGAATGCCCGGTTATTTAAAGATATAGGCCAGAATGCAATGGAGCTTTCATCTTTATCAGACATCAGCAAGGTTGTAAATTCAACGCTTGATTTAAAAGAGGTTCTAAACAGTGTTATGAAAATGACAAGCAAGGTACTTGAGGTTGAGGTCTGCTCTCTTCTTTTGCTTGACGAGGCTGCTAATGAATTGGTCTTTGAGGTGGCGCTCGGTGATAAGGGTAATGTTGTAAAGGAATTCAGGCTTAAAATGGGCGAGGGCATTGCCGGCTGGGTTGCTGAAAAGGGCGAGCCTCTTCTTGTTCAGGATGTTAAGGCTGATGGAAGATTTTATAAAAAGGTTGATGAAAAATCACAATTTATTACAAAGTCCATATTAGCAGTTCCAATGAAAAGCAAGGGGAGGCTGATAGGCGTTGCAGAGGCAATAAATAAATTGGAGGATAAGGAGTTTTCCGAGAGGGATGTTGAATTTTTTAACGCCATAGTAAATCAGGCTGCAATTGCTGTAGAGAACGCAAAGTTGTATAGGAGCATGGGGGATAAGGTTGCAGAGACCGAAAGGCTTAATAAAATGCTTTATGATGAGAAATCAAAGATTGAATCAATTCTGAACAGCATGGCTGCCGGTGTTGTTGTTATGGATACGACCGGCGCAATTGTTTTTACAAACAACAGCGCTATAGAAATATTAAGTTATGAAGAGAATCCTGAGGAAAGCAGATATTATAAGAATCTTATGCAGCTTTTAAAAAACAGTGTCTTAGGCAAGATGGCTGTGCAAAAGTCAGAAAAGATGGTATTAGAAGGCGCTGGAAAGGATGTAAAGGTCTTTAACACAAAGATATCACTTATCAAAGGATTGGATGAGATAGCGCTCGGCGCTGTTTGTGTGCTTGAAGATATCAGCGAAATTGAGAAGCTGAGTGAATTGAAATCTGATTTTGTTTCACAGGTATCGCATGAGCTTAGGACTCCGCTGACTTCTGTCAAGGGCGCTACAAAATTGATACTGCGGGGCAGCACAGGCACTATTAACGAAAAGCAGACAAAGCTTTTAAAGATAATGAGCGAGGATACTGACAGGCTGATAAACCTTATAAATGATCTCCTTGACATATCAAAGCTTGAATCAGGAAAGATAAAGATGAAAAAGGAGGATTTTGATTTATCCGATGTATTGCACCAGTGTGTAGAAACGGTTCAATCTCTTGCAAAAGATAAAAATCATAAGGTTTCAGAAAAATTCAACAGCAGCCTAAAAGTAAATGCTGACAAGGACAGGATTAAACAGGTTGTTATCAACCTGCTCAGCAATGCAATCAAATTTACGCCGTCTGAAGGGCAGATTGAGATATTCGCCCGCCAGGTAAACGGTCTCTCTGAGGTCTGCGTAAAGGATTCAGGCATGGGTGTTCCTAAAGAGTTTCTGACTAAACTCTTTGAAAAATTTCAGAGGGCTGATAACAGCATGACTGCTGAGGTTCAGGGAACAGGCCTTGGTTTGGCTATCTGCAAGAAGATAGTTGAGGACCATGGAGGTAAAATATGGGTTGAGAGCGAGATAGACAAGGGGAGCAGTTTCTTTTTTACGCTTCCGGGATAATTTTTTACATAGAGATGTCATTCCCGCAGAGTTTTTGAGCGGGAATCCATGGTTCGACAGGCTCACCATGCATCCTGAGCTTGTCGAAGGACTGGATTCCGCATCCCCCGATTGATAACCTCGGGGGCAGGCAAGTGCGGAATGACAATAAAGAAGCTTTATAATGATGAAAGGAGATAAAAATGGAAAGGAAAAAAATACTTGTTGCAGACGATAACAGAAATATTGTAGAATTGGTAAAAATGGAGTTTGAGATCTTAGACTATGATGTGTTTACTGCCTATGACGGAGAAGATGCGCTTAAAAAGATAGAAAAGGAGAATCCTGATCTGGTAATCCTTGATGTCATGATGCCTAAGATGAACGGCTTTGATTTATGCATGAAGCTCAGGGATAATCCGACATACAAAGATCTCCCGATTGTAATGCTTACTGCTAAAGGCCAGGAAAAGGACAAGTTCTGGGGAAGGCAGGTTGGAGCAGATGAATATGTTACAAAGCCCTTTGAACCAGAGGTCTTAGAGCAGATAGTTCATAATCTTTTAGAGCAGAAGAAAAGCGGTGAATTGCCTCATCCTGTTACAAAACTCCCTGGTTATGCTACAGCAGAAAAAGAGATTAAGTTGAGAAAAGCGAGTAATGAGGACTTTACTGTATACAATTTATATTTTGAACCGGAGTCATTTGAGATCTATGCGCGTAAATACGGCAATATAAAGGCAGATGAGATTTTAAAGATAGCCGGAAGTGTTATTACAGATATTGCAAAAAGAATTGGAGATAACAGGACATTTGTTGGTCATCTTGGCGACAACACCTTTGTTTTAATTGCAGGCAAGGGAAAGATTGAAGAATTAATTTCTAATATTAAACAAGAGGTGAACAGCCTTATACCTCTGAAATACGACGATGAAGACAGAGAACGGGGTTTTGTTTTTTCAAGGACAATAAATGGAGAGCCGTTAAGGGTTCCGTTAATCAAATTCACGGCAGCTGTCAGAGAGTGAGTGTTCTTAGTCATAATGGATAGAAATTGGCACATCCTTAGAAGACTGTACGACTGGGTTCTGCACTGGGCGCATACACCGTATGGAGTCTGGGCATTATTTATACTGGCATTTACAGAGTCTTCATTTTTTCCAATCCCGCCTGATATATTGCTTATTGCGCTTGCCATATCAATACCTGCTAAATCATTCAGATATGCCTTTATATGCTCAATAGGTTCTGTTATAGGCGGTCTTTTCGGGTATCTTATCGGATACGGGTTTATGGATATAGTCGGCTTTCGTATCATAGAATTTTATGATTTGCATGCGCAGTATGAAAAACTCAAAATTTCTTATGAGAAATATGATGTCCTTATAGTTTTTATAGCCGCATTTACGCCAATACCATATAAGCTTATAACTATTACTGCAGGCGCATTCAATATTAATATTTTTACCTTTACCATTGCATCTGCTATTGGCAGGGCAGCAAGATTTTATCTTGTTGCATGGTTAATCCACAGATTCGGCGGACACATTAGTAAATTTATAGATAAATATTTTAATATCCTCTCAGTCATCTTTGTAATACTTTTGATAGCAGGTTACCTCTTAATTAAAAAGCTGGCAGTTTAGCCCGATAATTCTTGATAAAAATTTTGACAACCATACGCTACTTAAATATCAATAGGACGCATTTTGTTCTAAGGATAGAGGAAAATAATATTGACTACGCAATCTTATGATGAATTGATTAATGAGCTCTCTGAACTCTGCGGTATTGTCAATGAATATTACGATATCTTCGGCAATAAACATATAACCTCTGTTGAGACAAAAAAGGCTGTTCTCAGGGCAATGAGGCTCAGTGTGGATGCGCCTGATGAGCTGCATAGGGCTATTGAAGAGCACAGAATAAGGCCGTGGAAGGATTTTACTGAATCTGTAAAGGTCTTTTCTGTAAATGACCAGCCATTTACAATTTCTGTCTATATCCCTGTTGAAGAGGAGAAGCAAAATAGTCTCATACTCACCTGCTCTATTGAGAGTGAAGACGGCAGAAGAGAGGAGTTTACCCTTTCCGGAACTGATATATCACCTTCAGAGCAGCGCTGGATAGATAACAAAAGATACATAAGGCTGAATATCAAGGATACGAAGATAAGGGATATAGGATATTATAAGTTAAATCTGATATGTGAACACTTAGAGCATATATTAGGCGATGCAGGACGCCTGCAGAAGAGCGCAAAGATCATAATTGCCCCTGATACATGCTATATGCCGTCAAAGCTGCAGGATGGAAGGGAATGGGGATTATCCATTAATCTTTACTCCATCCGCTCGCACAGGAACTGGGGCATAGGAGACTTTACTGACCTAAAGGAGCTTATCCTCTGGGCATCAGGCATTGGCGCAGGATATATTGGACTCAACCCGCTTCATGCTATTTTTAATACAACACCCTTTGGCATAAGCCCCTATTCGCCGATAAGCAGGCTTTACAGAAATTTTATCTACCTTGATGTGGAAGATGTCCCTGATGTAAAGAGTTCTGTAAAAGCGCAGGAGCTTTTAGAATCAGATGCCTTTAATAAAGAACTAAATATATTCAGGGAGAAGGCTCT
>MHEL01000026.1:5681-6904 GCA_001803815.1 Nitrospirae bacterium RBG_19FT_COMBO_42_15
AGAGACCCAAAGGGGAAGGGATTTCAAGAGCTATCTCTCAAGCGAAGATTCCGGCCTTGAGTCATTTGCCGCCTTCTGCGCACTCTGGAGGCACATGAGGGATGAGCGAGGCGTCTATTCATGGCAGGAGTGGCCTGAAGAGTACCGCCGGTATAATAGCGGCGCAGTCCAGAGGTTTAAGAATGAGAATGAAAAAGAGTTCTTCTTTTATCAATATTTGCAGTGGCTTATTGAAGGCCAGCTTATGGAGCTTGCCTGCCTCTGCAAAGAAAAGGGCATGTCCATAGGCATTTACAATGACCTTGCCATAGGTTCAATTGCCGGAGGAAGCGACGGGTGGGCATATCAGGATATCTTTGGAACAGCAGATGTGGGCGCGCCGCCTGATGATTTCAGCCCGAATGGGCAGAATTGGGGGTTTCCACCTCTTATTCCGGAGATGCTGAAAGATGCCGGATATAAGCTGTTCATAAAGACAATAAGAAATAATATGAAATATAGCGGCGCCTTGCGCATAGACCATGCGCTCGGCCTTTTCAGGCTCTTCTGGATACCGACAGGCATGGCTGTAAGTGACGGCGCCTACCTGACCTATCCATCAGAAGACCTTCTTAGGATTATTGCCCTTGAGAGCGTCCGTAACAAGAGCATTGTTATTGCAGAAGACCTTGGCACAATAGGCGAGAATGTAAGGGATAGCCTGAAGAGATTCCACATGCTCTCATATAGGCTTTTCTACTTTGAAAGGAATTATCCTGACCCCTCTTTTACAGCGCCCGGGAATTATCCTGTTACCGCCCTCTGCTCTGTAACTACCCACGACCTCCCAACCCTTTACGGCTACTGGGCAGGTCAGGACATAAAAGTAAGAAAAGAAATCGGCGGGTATCCTGATGATGAGATGTGGAGAAAGCAGCTAAGCGAGCGGGAGAGGGATAAAGGATTGATTCTATCCGCATTAAAATCCTGCAATATTCTTTCTGATGATTTTACTTTGGCGCCTGAAGCGGTTTTACAAATGATCCCTGAGCTCTGCATTGCGATTTATCAGTACCTTGCAAAGACCCCGTGCAAACTGACCCTGATAAGCCTTGATGACATCATCGGGACGCTGAATCAGCAGAATATGCCCGGCACAGTTGATACATATCCAAACTGGATACAGAAGACGCCAATGTTCCTTGAAGATATAGTTAAGGATATCAGATTTGTTAAACTGTCAG
>MHEL01000027.1:0-5906 GCA_001803815.1 Nitrospirae bacterium RBG_19FT_COMBO_42_15
GGGGCCTGATTGAAAAGAGGGATTTCGGCGAAGGATGCAGCCGTTATGAGGATAGCAAGGCAATGCACCACGACCATTTAATCTGCCTGAAATGCAGCAGGGTGATTGAATTTGACGAGCCAACCATTGAGACCCTTCAGATGGAGGTTGCAAAAAAGAACAGGTTTAAGGTTTTAAGCCACAGGCTTGAACTGTTTGGCTACTGTAATAATTGCAGTAGATAATTTTTTATTTTTAGTTGAGAATGATTATCAATCTTAAAGGAATGAGCTATGGAATGCCGAAGCCATAAAAAAACATCTTTGCCAAAGGAAATGCAGAAAATAGCCCTCATAGGAAATCCCAATGTTGGGAAGAGCGTTATCTTTGGAATACTCACAGGCAAATATGTCACTGTCTCCAACTATCCGGGAACCACTGTTGAGGTAACATATGGAAACTTAAATCTGGACAAAAACAGATTTCTGATAATTGATACGCCTGGAACAAATACCCTGATACCCATGTCTGAGGACGAAAAGGTAACGAGGGATATCCTCTTAAACGAAAAGATTGCATCAACTGTGCAAATAGCAGATGCAAAAAATTTAAGGAGGGCGTTATTTATTACGCTTCAGATAATTGAGATGGGGCTGCCTTTTCTCCTTATACTTAATATGGATGATGAGGCAAGAAGCCGTGGAATTATAATTGATGATAAAAAGCTTTCAGAAATATTAGCTGTGCCAATAATACCGACAGTAGCCACACAGCGTCTGGGGATGCCATTGCTATTACAGCATATCGCCGCGCCTTCCTGTTCAAACTTCTCTTTTAAATATGATGAACAGCTTGAAGATGCAATAAAGGAGGTAGCCCTTCTCCTTCCTGATTCAAATATATCCAAACGTTCATTAGCCGTCATGCTCCTCGCAGGCGATGAAAGCCTTAAGGAATGGCTCCATTCTAAAATAAGCGATGCTGTTATAAAGGCTATAGATTCAATATATCAAAAGACTCAAGCGAAATACCATGAGCAATTAAGCTATCTGATAAATCAGCGCCGATTAAGGGCAGCCGACGAAATCCTGCAGTCGGTTTTTACTCCTGCCCTGCAAAGGGCAAGAGGGATAAAAGAATCCTTCGGCAAATGGTCTATGCATCCTTTGTGGGGAATTCTAATTATGGCATCTGTTTTATTACTTGTTTATGAATTTGTCGGCGTTCTGGGCGCTCAATTTCTTGTCAGGTTTTTAGAGGAAAGCATCTTTGGAAGATATCTTAACCCTTGGGCAATAAAGATTGCGGACATCATTATACCTTTTCCCTTTCTCAGGGAATTGTTTGTCGGAGATTATGGCATAATAACAATGGCGCTAACATACGCTATCGCAATCATCCTTCCAATTATCGGAACATTTTTTATAGCCTTTGGAATTCTGGAAGACTCCGGCTATTTGCCAAGACTTGCTGTTATGGCAAACAAAACCTTTAAGATTATGGGTCTTAATGGAAAGGCGATTCTTCCTATGATTCTTGGCCTTGGATGCGACACAATGGCAACATTAACTGCAAGGATTCTTGAAACAAGAAAGGAAAAGATTATTGTTACGCTTCTTCTTGCCCTTGGAGTTCCGTGTTCTGCACAGCTTGGGGTGGTGCTTGGGATGTTAGCCAGCCTCTCATTTAAGGCTGTCATCCTCTGGGCTGGCATTATAATGGTTATTATTTTTATTGTTGGTTATCTTGCTGAAAAGGTTATCCCCGGTGAAAAGTCAGACTTTCTTCTTGAGCTTCCACCCATTCGCATACCACAATTATCCAATATTCTTATTAAGACTTTGGCGAGGGTAGAATGGTATCTAAAGGAGGCAGTGCCTTTATTTATACTTGGAACTGTAATCTTATTTCTATCTCACAAGCTCGGCCTGCTGAATGCAATGGAAAGGATTACCACGCCTCTTGTAGTGGATTTTCTGGGCCTGCCGGCAAAGGCGGCAGAATCATTTATTGTTGGTTTTTTAAGAAGAGACTATGGCGCAGCAGGTCTTTTTGCCATGGCAAAAAAGGGAGAGCTTGACAATATTCAGATCCTTGTCAGCCTTGTTACAATTACCTTATTTGTGCCGTGCATTGCAAATTTATTTATGATAATAAAAGAGAGAGGGTTTAAAACAGCAATGGCTATTGTAGCATTTATCTTCCCGTTTGCGTTTTTAGCAGGCGGGGCCTTGAATTTTATATTAAGGGCAATAAACATTAAACTATAAGGAGAGCTGATATGAAAAGGCCGGAAGGCAGGCAGTACGGCTGGCATGGCGGAAAGATGAAAGAAAGGGACCAGCGTATTGATGAACTCCTTGAACTCCTCTGGATGATGGGGGAGGAAGGGTTAAATGATTTAAAGGAATTCCTGAAAAGAGCTGAAGACAAAGAAGCAGAGGCGCTCATGGCTGAAATGATTGAGGAGGGTCTAATCACAACTGATAAAGACAAGATAAGATTTAAAAATAAAGGCGAAAAAAAGGCAGAACAGATAATCAGGCGCCACCGCCTTGCAGAGAGGCTTTTCTCAGACCTCTTTGCCTTTGAGGCAAAACAGGCCCATGCCGACGCCTGCACATTTGAACATATCCTTAGTCCTGAGGTTACAGACAGCGTCTGCGCCTTTCTGGGTCATCCGCCAATCTGCCCTGATGGCAAACCAATACCGAGAGGCGAGTGCTGCAAAAAATTTCAGGTAGAGATTAAGCCCCTTGTCCAGCCGTTGACAAATCTTCGGCCCGGCAAAGAAGGGAGGATTGTGTTTATTACACCCAAGCATCACGCAAGGCTTGATAAATTAAGCTCACTGGGCATTGTCCCCGGGAGCATAGTGAGGGTGCACCAGAAAAAGCCGTCATTTGTATTGGAGATTGATGAGACAGAGTTAGCCCTTGATGAGGATATTGCAAAGGAGATATATGTTAAGGAGGTATAAAAGATGTTAGGAAGTTTCTTGATTACTTTAAGGGAAGGGGTAGAGGCAGCCTTAATTATAGGCATACTTTTATCATATCTTTCCAAGACAAAGCAGAGCAGATATAATAGTTATGTTTACTACGGCGTATTGGCAGCAATGCTTATAAGCGGTTTTGCAGCATATCTATTCACCTTCTTTCTCGGCGGTTTTACAGGACGATTTGCAAAGTTTTTTGAAGGCTCCGTTATATTTCTTGCTGTTGTTGTTTTAACATACATGGTTGTGTGGATGCATCATCAGGCCAGAACCGTCAGCATGGCATTAAAAAAGAAGGCAGACGCAGCAATAGCATCAAAGAACCTCTGGGCGCTCTCTACCCTGTCTTTTGTAGCAGTATTCAGAGAAGGCGTGGAAACTGTTCTGTTTTTATACGCCCTTTTTATACAGCAGGCATCGGATAACGGAGCAGGCAGTTCGACCTATCTTTCATCTATATTAGGCGGATTTGGAGGCATTATTACTGCTATAATCCTAGCATATATTTTTTTCAAAGGGTTTGGTCATGTTAATTTAAAGACATTTTTCAGAATAACAGGCATTATTATTATAATAATAGCCGCGGGCTTGCTTGCATATGGCGTGCATGAATTTGAGGAGGCAGGTATTTTGCCGCCTATAATCAAAAATATATGGGACATCAACCACATCCTTGATGAAAAGGGGACAGCAGGTTCATTTCTAAAGGCCCTATTCGGCTATAATGGAAACCCATCGCTTCTTGAAGTAACAGCTTATGTTTTATATTATCCCCTTGTTTTCTGGATGCTGAAAAAGGAGCATCACGACCTTGCGCAATAGGAGCAGATTTCACAGATTTAGCCAGAGGATGTTTAGACTTCGCCATGAGTTAAACCGAATGACGCAGATTATGCCTCTCACTGCATCTTTTTGAGATGAGCGATCTGGATAGTCTCTGATCTTAATGTATTATATAAAACTATGCCGAGAAAATCAGGCTACGCTTGTTTTCGAGGCCGCTATACCGAAGGGAGGCAGGGAGCAAAGCGACCGTCGGAAGGGAAACTGGAAGTTTCCCTCCGAGCAAAATTATGTGGTTCTATTACGCACTTATAACAGCCTTCTCTCAAGCAACAAGCGATGCAATTACAAAAAAGACCCTGCAGCGCGCTGATGAATATATTGTTGCATGGTTCAGGCTTCTTAGCTCTGTTCCGTATCTGCTGATTATCTTTTTTATTATTGAGATACCTTCTGTTGACTCTACCTTCTGGACCGCCTTAATCACAGCGTTGCCGCTTGAAATTGTAGCGCTCATACTCTATATAAAGGCATTAAAGGAATCGCCCCTCTCCTTAACAATTCCCTTTCTTGCCTTCACTCCTGTATTTTTAATATTAACATCATTTTTAATATTAGGTGAACTCCCTGACAAATCCGGGGCTGCTGGAGTAATATTCATTACTGCCGGAGCCTATTCATTAAACCTTCATATGAAAAAAAAGGGGTTGTTGAAGCCTATAATGGCCATTATAAAAGAAAGGGGCTCTCTCATGATGCTGATTGTTTCATTTATCTATAGCATAACCTCAAGCCTCGGGAAACTCGCAATACTCCACTCAAGCCCGATATTTTTCGGCGCAGTATATTTTATTATTTTAGCCCTTGCCTTTACACCAATAGTTATGTTTAAATCAAGAAATAATTTAGGCCAGATAATCAAAAATTATAAGTACTTTGGCTTTCTCGGCTTTTTCCATTCCTTGATGGTAATAACCCACATGGTCGCTATGAGCCTTACACAGGTTACATATATGATTGCTGTAAAGAGGACAAGCCTTCTATTCAGCGCAGGCTATGGCTATTTTCTATTTAAGGAAGAAAAGATGAGGGAGCGGCTGCTGGGGAGCATTTTGATGATAATTGGTGTTGCACTGATTGTTGTCTTTTAATTATGCAGATTATCAAATTAAAGAAAAACGAAGAGAAAAGAATTCTAAACGGCCACCCATGGATCTTTAGCAACGAGATAGAAAATTTTTCATCACAAATTGAGCCGGGAACTATCGTTGATATAGAAGACTACAGAGGCAGATTTATTGGCAGGGGATATTTTAATCCGCGCTCACTCATATCCGTAAGGCTGTTTACAACAAAAAGAGAGAATATTGATGAGGCCTTCTTCAAAAAAAGAATTGCTGATGCTTATGAGTACAGAAAAAATATCTTCCCGTCAGAAACTTCCTACCGTATGGTATACAGCGAAGGCGATTTTTTGCCCGGCCTTATTATAGATAAATATGAAAATATCATGGTAATTCAATCACTCACTGCAGGCATTGAAAAGCAGTTGAATGATATCTGTAATATTCTTATTGAGGAGTTTAAGCCAGAGGCAATAATTGCAAAAAACGATACTGCAATAAGGGAATTAGAGGGTCTTAAGCTTGAGACAAAAATACTGTATGGCAAAACTCCTGAAATAACAGCCATTGAAAGAAATGGACTAAAGTTTGAAGTGGATGTTATTTCAGGCCAGAAGACAGGCTTTTTCTTTGACCAGTGTGAAAATTACCTGAGGCTTGCAGATATTGTAAAAGGCAAAGATGTCCTCGACTGCTTCTGTTACATTGGCGGCTGGTCTTTACATGCTGCAAGATACGGCGCAAAAAGTGTGAATGGAATTGACTCATCTGAAAAGGCTATAAGTACTGCGAAGGAAAACGCTTCATTAAATGGCCTTGCGGATAAATGTAATTTTGAAATAGCGGATGTCTTTGAGAAACTAAGGGGGCTTAATAAGGAAGGAAAGAAGTTTGATGTTGTTATATTAGACCCGCCAGCCTTTGCAAAGAGCAGGGCAAAGATTGCAAGCGCCATTAAAGGCTATAAAGAAATAAACCTCCAGGCAATGCAATTGCTAAGACCGCGTGGTTATCTGATAACC
>MHEL01000027.1:6025-6183 GCA_001803815.1 Nitrospirae bacterium RBG_19FT_COMBO_42_15
GAGACAGCGTATCTGAAATGTGCAATTCTGCAAATGCTGTAAAAAAAGATTACTGTTGACAGAAAGGTTTTTGATGTGATACTTTATTTTCAGGCGGGCGATTAGCTCAGTGGTAGAGCACTGCCTTCACACGGCAGGGGCCGTTGGTTCAATCCCAA
>MHEL01000028.1:0-4001 GCA_001803815.1 Nitrospirae bacterium RBG_19FT_COMBO_42_15
TCTTACCTATATTGAAAATACAGCAAGAGAAATAAAAAAATATTTAAGACCCGGACAGTTGATATCACTGGAATCTACAACATATCCCGGCACTACAGATGAATTGCTGCTTCCGATGTTTGAAGAAAACGGCCTTAAGGCAGGGAAGGATTTTTTTCTTGCCTTTTCTCCTGAAAGAGAAGATCCGGGGCGGGTTGATTTTACAACAAAGACAATTCCTAAAGTAGTCGGGGGCATTACTAAACAGTGCCTTAAGCTCGGCTCTGCACTCTACTCAAAGATTATAAACGGCATCGTTCCTGTTTCATCAACAAGGGCTGCGGAGATGACAAAGCTCCTTGAGAATATCTACAGGTCTGTAAACATTGCGCTGGTTAATGAATTAAAGATGCTCTGCGATAGAATGGATATAGATATCTGGGATGTTATAAATGCATCAAAGACCAAACCCTTTGGTTTTCAGGCATTCTATCCCGGCCCCGGTCTCGGCGGCCACTGCATACCGATTGACCCATTTTATCTTACATGGAAGGCAAGGGAATATGATTTTTCCACAAGGTTTATTGAACTTGCAGGTGAGATAAACGCTAATATGCCCTATTATGTTGTACAGAAAGTTATGGAGGCTATTAATGGGCAGGGGAAAAGCCTTAAAGGTTCTAAAATACTGCTGCTCGGTATAGCCTACAAAAAGAATATAGATGACCTGCGAGAATCCCCATCCCTTGAGCTTATAAGAATACTAAAAGAAAAGGGCGCAAAGGTGGATTATAATGATCCATTGATACCTGTTGCAATAAGCCATAGGCGGGGTTTTACAATGCGGTCAACTAAATTGACAGATAGAAATATAAAAAAATATGACTGCGTCCTCATAGCTACAGACCATTCTGCTTATAATTATAAATGGATAGTTGAGAACAGCCAGCTTGTGGTTGATACAAGAAATGCAACCAAAGGGATAAAAAGTAAGAAGATTGTAAAGGCATAAAAATTGAAAGGTGAGCCTATTTGTGATATTTCTGGTTGTGGCGGACGCGGGTTTGTGGCGGACATTTCTATTTTGGTAATAATAGGACATTTCTAAATTGGCTTGACAGCCCGCCTTTTTTATTTGCTTTTGTAGTTTATCTTTGCTAAACTTGTTATATATTTAATGCCAAATATAAAAATAAGAAGGGGTTTTATGCAGGTTGCAGAGATTGAATTATACGAAATATTAAAGACTAAACTTGGTGAAAAAGAAGCAAAGACATTAGTTGAGTATATAGAAGCCAAAGTTGGCAAAGAACTCGAAGAAAAGAAGGATATCCTTGCAACAAAAGAAGACATTAACGGATTGAAGATAGAGATTGAAAAGGTCAGGACAGGAATGGCTGTAGAGATTGAAAAGGTCAGGACAGAAATGGAGAAGACCCGGTCAGATATTATTAAGTGGATGTTCTTGTTCTGGATAGGGCAGGTTGCATCGCTTTTTGCCATATTGCAGATATTTTTCCGCAAATGAAGCATTATCTTAAACTTTAAATTAGGAAATTTTGGGCATATAGATTTTGAGCAATGAAACAATAATCATTTTTGTCTTCTACTCAGAGCAAAGCAGCTCAGGCGCTGCTTTCACCTGCAGTTTTATTACAGCAAAACCTCTTTATAGATTATCAGCTTGAAATATTCAAATAAAAGACCGCTTAATCTTGCGTGATCTTCTGCCCCATAAATAAACAAAGCCGCTTCTTTACCTTCAGTAAATTCGGAAAAACTTACCCATACCCTCATTGTATGATATGAAGACGACACGAGTATTAAATTGCTGTAACCCCTCTCTTTGGCAATCTGAGGGATACTATTAGCTTCTGATAAGGTGCCAAAAAAATCTTCTTCTATAGATACTGCCTCAATATCCTTTTTTTCAATACCAAGCTCTATTAACCTTTTAATTGCCCATTCATTTTTTGTTAGATTCCTTTTAAGCAAGGGGTCGTATTCTGTAATGCCTCGTCTGCTTAATATAAATATCTTTTTTGCAGCGCCCTGATGGTAAAGGTTGGCAGCAGTCTTAAATCTGTATTTTAGGCTTTCCTGTCCCCCGCCCAGCACATAGATAACATTCTTTGATTGCGTGTATGAATTGTTAAAATTGTCCGGCAGAGGCGCAGCTTTAGCCAGCCTGCTTATCAATAAAGCCTTAAATTCTTTATGGCCGGGAAATCCTTCAATACTCAGGAATAATGATGTTCCAAGAATAGTAATAAAGATGGTTAAGGCAATATAGAAGGATGCCTTTTTAATCTGATTAGAAAAGATCGGCTTCATGTTTAATTTTGGCATATTACTTGTTTTTCATTTAAAAGTAAAACAGTTTCTTATGCAATTATGATATAATTTAGTTACATTCGGAGGTGCAGTGAATAATTATTTTGTGATTTTGTCTGTATTAAGCGGGCTGCTGTGCATCGGTCTTGGTCTTTTCACCTTTTCCCGCAATCCGCATCATCCTGCCAATATAGGCTTTGCCATGGGGATGCTAAATCTTGCTATTATAGAGGCTGGAAATGCAGTAATGCTATTTTCATTTAGCGAGAGGCTTGCGAGCCGCTTCGGTATGCAGATTAATTTAATAGGCCAGGCATTATTGCCTGTAAGCTGGCTTTTATTTTCAATCACCTTTGCAAGAGCTAATTATAAGGAGATGCTGCTTAAATGGCTTCCTGTTATTACAATCGTGGGCGCTGCATCAGGCTTCTTTATTCTCTGGGTTATCTACTATGGCCCAATCATGTCATCAATGCCTGAACATCCTCTATTCATTGTAGGCTCAGGAGGCCGCTACTTTTTTGTTTACCTTATCATTGCTCTTATATTTAATTTAATCCACCTTGAGAACACTCTTCGCTCCTCAACAGGTTCAAAGAGATGGCAGATAAAATATGTCATTCTTGGCGTTGGAGCCATATTTGCCTTTTTTATTTACCTTTCAAGCCAGGCGCTGCTCTTTTCAACGTTAAATATAGAATTTATCCCTCTTATCTCATCTGTAATCCTTATATCAGTTTCTGTAATGGCTGTCTTTCTTGTAAGGCACAGGCAGATGGATATAGATATCTTTATATCAAGATATGTAATCTATAATTCTATGACCATCCTGATAGTAGGGGCTTACCTTCTTTCAATCGGAATAATTACATATGGAATAAGATATTTTGACATCCCATTAAATTATTTTTTCACAACCTTTTTTATCTTTGCGTCAACCTTTTTTTTCGTTATACTTCTCTTCAGCGCCTCCCTAAGGAGAAAGGCAAAACTCTTTATAAACAGGCATTTCTACAGCCATAAGTATGAGTTCAGGGACAAATGGATGGAGAGCATAGAAAGGATAAGCACAAAGGACTCTGTGGATGAGGTGGTTAAGATATTTGCAGAGATGGTTTCAGAGACAATGGAGCCGAGACGTATTTATCTATGGCTTTACGATCCTGTATTCAAGAACTATCTCTCAGATAGTGAAGGCATTATAGAAGAGTGCAAAAGGATAAATCAATCACATCCATTAATAAAGCTTATAAGAGGCAATAGAGAGCCTTTTCTGATAAATAATCCTCTGCGAAAGGCTGCCTCAGCAGAGGAATATGAAGACATAGAATCCTTTGCGGCTAAAACTGCGGCAGTCTTATGCAGTCCCCTGATTGCTGATGACGAGATAATTGGTTTTGTGCTTCTCGGTGAAGATATTGCAGGAGAGTCATACGGTCAGGATGATTTTCAGCTTTTAAAGGCTCTATCAACGCAGGCTGCTGTTCAGGTAAAGAATATAAGGCTTGTCAATGACCTGATGACTGCAAAGGAGGTTGAGGCATTTGGCAGGATGTCGTCTTTTATAATGCATGACCTGAAGAATTTAACAAATTCACTCTCCCTTGTAAGCCAGAATGCCAGATACAATTTAAATAATCCGGAATTTCAAAAGGACGCTATTAAGACAATTGACAGCACAGTAAACA
>MHEL01000028.1:4047-4302 GCA_001803815.1 Nitrospirae bacterium RBG_19FT_COMBO_42_15
AAGGCTATCCTTAACTAAAAATAAGGATATTGCTGTTATTAATGAGATTAATAGCATACCCCAGATTAGTGTTGACTCTGATGCAATGGAAATGGTATTTTTTAATCTTATCTCAAATGCGTATGAGGCTATTGGCAAGGATGGAAGGATAACCGTGCAGGCGTCATTAAGCGATGGCAATGTATGTATAATAGTCTCTGATAATGGCGCCGGCATGTCTAAGGAGTTTATGATAAGGGAATTATTTAAGCCTTT
>MHEL01000028.1:4370-4644 GCA_001803815.1 Nitrospirae bacterium RBG_19FT_COMBO_42_15
GCGGAGAGCGAGGAGGGGAAGGGAACGGTGTTTACAGTGAGGCTGCCGATAGAATAGGGGATAGAAGATAGGGTGTAGGGGATAGGGTGCAGGCATGATGAAGAGTTATAAAGAGCTTACTGTTTATCAGAAGGCATATGAGCTTTCCTTGCGAGTATATAAGATTACAGAAAAATTTCCTGCAGAAGAAAAATTTGGTTTGATTTCACAGATGAGACGCGCGGCAGTCTCAATACCCTGTAATATCGCTGAGGGCTATCGGAGGAGAGGCAGG
>MHEL01000028.1:4689-5465 GCA_001803815.1 Nitrospirae bacterium RBG_19FT_COMBO_42_15
GAACTTGAAACCTTGTTGTTTCTATCTAAAGATTTAAATTTGCTTGAGGATAGTAACTTCAATGCATTATATATTCTTCAAGAAGAAGTATCCAAGATGTTATATAAACCAATAAACTCTTTAGCAAAGGATTGATTATGTTATCTCCATTACACCCTATACCCTACACCCCACACCCTGATAAACCCAAGCTGTTAATCATAGACGACGACGAATCCATCCGCACCCAGATGAAATGGGCGTTGGCGCAGGATTATGAAACGTATTTCGCAGATGACAGCAATAAGGCGCTTGAGATCCTGAAAAATGAACAGCCCTGCTTAGTGACCCTTGACCTTGGCCTGCCGCCACATCCAGAGGGCACAGCAGAAGGGCTGAGGCTGCTTAAACTGATATTACAGCGCGACCCTGCTGTCAAAATCATAGTTGTTACAGGCAATCCTGATAAATCTGCCGCGCTTGAGGCGATTGCGCAGGGCGCACATGATTTCTTTACCAAACCAGTTAATATAGACGAGCTTAAGGCGATTCTCAACCGCGCCTATTATGTTCATACACTTGAGACTGAATACCGAAAATTACAGGAAAAGGTTGAGTCTCAGTCATTTGGGGAGATAATCGGCTTATGTCCTAAGATGCAGGATGTCTTTGCTACAATCAGGAAGGTTGCCACAACTGATGTACCTGTTCTGATAACAGGCGAGAGCGGAACAGGAAAGGAGCTTGCAGCGCACGCTATTCATAATCAGAGCGTAAGACATGAAAAGCCTTTTATC
>MHEL01000029.1:0-2728 GCA_001803815.1 Nitrospirae bacterium RBG_19FT_COMBO_42_15
TATGCCTCTTCTTCCAGTGGCCGACCTCATGGGCAAGGACTGACAGCGCCTCATTGCTGTTCATTTTATCAATGAGGGTGTCATAAAGAACGATCCTTTTTACCCTTCCAATGCCTGTAAAATAGGCGTTAGTGTGTTTCGTCCTTGTTGAGGCGTCCATCTTAAATATCCTGCTGACCTTGATCCCGGCCTTTTGCATAAGATTATTTATGCCATCTTCAAGGGCTTTGTTATCAATGGGTGTGAATTTATTAAAAAGCGGCTCTATCACATAAGGTGATAGGTAAATAATAAAGATGCTGTAAATTAGAAAAAAACACCACACCCAGAACCACCAGAGATTCGGGCTCTGCTGGACAAGCCACAGGCCTACAGATATCACTAAAATAGAAAGGAGGCTTGATATAAGGATTGATTTTGCAAAATCAGTTGCCCATAATTTAATGCTCATTGTGCTGAAGCCGTATCTCTTTTCTATTATAAAGGTATGGTATAAGCTGAAAGGGATTTCAAGGATTGTATCAGCATAAATCAGGAGCATAAAAAAGATTACTCCTGCAGGGATAAAGGGCAGGTTTAAAGCAATAATCCATGAATTGTAAGCATCCAAAAGTCCGCCAAAGAGAAATAGTAGAAGGATTGCCTTGCTGAAGATGGATGATAAAAATCCAAATTTAATATTTTCTACTGTATAGTCTCTTACCCTGTTTAGCTGCGCCTGATCTATCTGACCATCAAATTCAGGCGGAATAGATGAGCCAAATCTTTTCAGATGAGAAAGATTCAGGTATTTGAGCCAGTAGCTAAATAACAGCACAAGGAGATATAAGATAATAACAAGGTATCGTTCCATTTTTCTATTCTATCATTCTATTGACTCTTCTACAACTCCCCACACCTGATTTGCTTAAAAAGGAGAATGACAATAAGGAAGATTTAAGATTAGTGGGGCTTTAGAAAAACTCGCGAAATACTCAAAAATGTCATTCCCGCATGTTTTTAGCTGTCTTTCGCTACTCCGTAGCTTCAGAACAGCGTAGGATAGCGGGAATCCAGTCCTTCGACAAGCTCAGGATGCATGGTGAGCCTGTCGAACCATGGATTCCTGCTTTCGCAGGAATGACAAAGATTCAACAGCCTATTAGCGGCTCAATATGCGTATAGCTTGCCGTATGGACGGGAGCTCTTTGGATAGAGCTTGACAAACTTTTCTGACATTATCTCATTATAATTAAATCCAAGGTCATTGCAGTATTCCTTAATCAGGGCAGACAGTTTTTTCTTGTCTTCATCATTCAGCTCAGAAATACCAACCTCTGCGCCGCACTGATACGGGTCAACCTCACCCCTGATATACATTACGCCGCCGTGCATGCCTGTGCCAAGATAGTCGCCGGCAATCGGTGTATCCTTCTTTCTGTTGATGCCGAGGAGAATAAGAACACCGCCTGCCATATATTCTCCAAAGAAATTTCCTGCTGTTCCGCCTATAATCATTACAGGCACCTTATCCATATATCCCTTCATGTGTATGCCGATCCTGAAGCCCGCATCGCCTTTTACAAAGAGCTTGCCCCCCCGCATACCGTAGCCGAGCACATCGCCTGCATGGCCGTGTATAACAACCTTTCCTTCATTCATTGTATTAGAGACATCATCCTGTGCATTGCTATGAACAATCAAAGTTGGGCCGTCCATAAATGCAGCCATATCATTGCCTGGCACGCCATGTATATCTATCTTTACATCACTGCCTTGCAGGCCGTCGCCAATATATCTCTGGCCGTTAACATTTATTAATTCAAACTCCTTCTCGCCAGAGGCAACAGCATCCCTGATTGTCTTATTTAAGTTTCTATAATATACGGCTCTTGCATCAATCTTCATCATGCTATAACATCCTTATCAAGGTTCACAATAACTGCCTCTCCTGCCTTTGGCGCCCATACTTTTTCAGGGGTCGGGCAGATTTCTATAATTGCAGACTCCTCACTCGCCATGTATACCATATCGTCTTTTGATGCAACAACAAGCGGCCTTAGCTTAATCCTGTCATTCATGCCGACCATACCCCTTGTATAACCAAATACAAAGGCAAAGGGGCCGTTTAATAATGCGCTGCCATAGACTATGCGGAGGGCAGTAACCATCTGCTTCTCATCCTCAGGCATCCTTGCAATAGACTTCCAGAATGGAGAGGCTAATGCAACACATGCAATCTCAGGCTTTAATCCATGCCTTCTTATCAATAAATCCAGCATGTATGCAACAACCTCTGTATCAGTTAAAAGCGTAAGCTTATACCCAAACATCTCAAGGTATCTTTTGTTTATGCCATAAGATGTGATCTCGCCATTGTGAACAATTGACCAGTCAAGGAGCGTAAATGGATGTGCGCCGCCCCACCAGCCGGGTGTATTTGTTGGAAAGCGGTTGTGCGCTGTCCAGATATAGCCTTCATAATTTTCTATCATAAAAAAGTCTGCGATCTCCTCTGGAAAGCCGACACCTTTAAATGCACCCATATTTTTTCCGCTTGAAAAAATATAAGCGCCATGAATATCGCTATTGATATGCATCACAGAATTGACAATAATGTCGTCATCGCTTATATTTGCTACGCTGCTGACTTTTTTACTTTCTTTAACCTTTACAAAATATCTCCAGAGTATTGGAGAGGTTGGAATTGCCTTTGACTTTTTTGTTGGGATTTCTTCTGCCAAATCAA
>MHEL01000029.1:2753-3534 GCA_001803815.1 Nitrospirae bacterium RBG_19FT_COMBO_42_15
CTCTGCTGTCTTTTTTGCCTCCATGTTGTCATACATCAGATGAAAGGCATAGTGGTCTTTGTATTTCGGATATATGCCGTATGCTGCAAAACCGCCGCCCAAGCCATTGCCCCTGTCGTGCTGACATGCAATGGAGCACCTGATTACAGAGCCGCTTATCTTCCTGCCCTTTGTGCTTATAATGCCTGTCAGGCCGCAGCCTGCTATATCCTTTTGAAAATCATAATTGCTCATAACATAACACCTTATTTTGAAATGGGGTTAATAATATATAAAATTTTTGCCCCTCTGTCAACGATTTTCTACCTCTCCTTCACATCCCATAGATCCCTGAGGCTGTCGCCGAGGAAGTTAAAAGCAATCACAACAATCATTATAGCAATGCCCGGGAAGATGGTCAGATGCGGCGCTACGAGCAGATAGTTCCTCCCCTCGTTCAGCATTGAACCCCAGCTTGGCGTTGGCGGCTGTGTGCCGAGGCCGAGAAAGCTAAGGCCGGCCTCTGCTGTTATTGCGCCTGCCATTCCAAAGCTCGCCTGAACAAGCACAGGCGCAATTATATTCGGCAGTATATGCCTGACAATTATCCTAAAATCCCCTGCTCCGATTGCCCTTGCTGCAGAGACATATTCATATTCACGCACAGATAGTATCTGCCCTCGTATAAGCCTTGCATATCCAACCCAGCTTATAATTGAAAGCGCTAAAATCACATTTGTAAGGCTTGGGCCTAAAACAGCAGTAATGCCGATTGCAAGGAGAATACCCGGAAACGCAAGGA
>MHEL01000029.1:3650-15472 GCA_001803815.1 Nitrospirae bacterium RBG_19FT_COMBO_42_15
AACCATAGATAATCCTGCTTAATATGTCCCTGCCAAGCCTGTCCTGTCCAAGGATGTGCTTGCTGCCCGGTCCTTTTAAACCTTCAAAGAGATTCTGCTCAGAAGGGTCATAAGGAGAAATAAGCGGGGCAGAGATTGCAGTTAATATGAGCAATAAAACTATTAATACTCCAGCAAAGAGTGATTTGGAATTTATGTTACTCATATCTTATCCTCGGGTCTATGTAGGCATACAGGATATCTGTTAGAAGATTTATGAGCACATAGCTAAGCGCAATAATAAGAATACAGCCCTGAACAAGCGGATAGTCCCTTGTATTTATTGCCTGAATCATCAGCCTGCCAATGCCGGGCCATGAGAAGATGGTCTCTGTAATAACTGCGCCTGACAGTAATGCGCCGAATTGAAGGCCTATTACTGTTACAACTGGTATCAATGCATTTCTCAGGCCATGCTTTACAATAACTGCAAAATTACTAAGACCCTTTGCCCTTGCTGCTGTTATGTATTCCTTGTTTAATACCTCAAGCATGCTCGCCCTTGTCATTCGAGAAAGTATTGCAGCCATGCCCATGCCGAGCGTCAATGCAGGAAGCATCAGATGATAGATGCTCTCCCTTCCTGCAACCGGAAGCAGGCCAAGCTGGACAGAGAATAAGATAATAAGCAGGGGACCTAACCAGAAATTCGGGATTGATACGCCAAACAGGGCAGATAGCATTGCCAGCCTGTCAATAATGGAGTTTTTCTTAACAGCAGAGATTATCCCTGCTGGAATAGAGATGAGGATTGATATAATCAACGCTGTAATGGTAAGTTCAAGTGTTGCAGGGTATCTCTCAATCACTGCGCTTAAAACAGGTCTGCTTGTATGCAGCGAGCGGCCTAAATCACCTGATGCTGTATTTTTGAGAAATGTTATATACTGCTCAGCAAGACCCTTATCAAGGCCGAGCGCCTTTCGCAAATCCTCTTTTGCAGAGGGCATTGCTGTCTCGCCGAGCATGACCTCGACAGGGTCTCCCGGAATCATGTGTATAAGAAAAAAGACGAGTGTTGCTACGCCAAACACAACAGGGAAAAGGAGTATCAGCCTTTTTATAATATATCTCGCCAATAGCTATTCCTTATATATATTTTTAAAGGACGAAAAATCACCATCAGGAAAAAGAACAAACCCTTTAACATCTTTTCTCATTGCAGCCACATTCTTTTGATGCCAGAGGCTTATATACGGAAGTTCCTCTGCGGCAATCTTCTGCACCTTGCTGTATATCTTTTTTCTGTCTTTATAGGACAAAACCCTTTGCCCCTCTGCAACAAGCCTGTCTATCTCTGTATTCTTATAACGATTCCTGTTATTGCCATTTGGCGGCATCATATCAGAGTGAAAGATGCTGTAATAAATATCAGGGTCAACTATACCAATCCAGCTTAATGAATACAACTGAAAGTTTCCTGTTTTTATATCATTGTAAAACGTCCCCCACTCGTACGTCCTGATGTCAAGACCTATGCCAACCTCTTTCAGATTTTTTTGCAGAACCTCTCCTATCATTTTTCTTAAATCATTATTTGTTGTCTTGTAAACAAGCCTGAATCTTTCTTTATGGCCATCGCCGTCAGGGTCAGCAAAACCTGCCTCATCAAGCAGCCTTCTTGCCTTATCAGGATTATATTCATATTTTGTTACATCTTCTTCATATGCCCAGTTGCTTTTCGGCAGGACGCCTGCTGCAGGCTCTGCAATGCCTGCTAAGAGATTAGTTATAATACTGTTGCGGTCAATTGCATAAGCAATTGCCTTTCTTACCCTCTTATCTTTCAAAACAGGGTCTGTAAGATTAAAACCAAGATAGGAATAATTAACGCCATCGCCTGTTAAGATAGTAATATTTTTGTCTTTACTTAGCGACGAGATCAGGTCAGGCGGAATGGCATTCTGAATAAAGTCTATCTCGCCTGTTTTCAGGCCAAGTAGCCGTATGGTGTCATCTGAAATTATTTTAAAGATGAGCTTTGAAAGTTTTGCTTTGCCTTCAAAATAATCCGCATTTCTCTTTAATTCAATCCTCTCATCAGCAATCCATCTTTCAAATACAAACGGGCCTGTGCCAATCGGCCTGATTGTAAAATCCCTTTTAGCCTTCTCTGCATCATCTTTAGGCACAATGCCCATTGTCATATTTATCAGAAAAGGCGCATAAGGCTCTGACAGGAGAAATTTAACAGTATATTTATCTATGGCTATAATTGCCTTTACCTTTTCATAGGACTTTCTGTGGGGCGATAAAAAGGAGGGGTTTAATATGCTCTCAAAGGTATATTTAACATCCTCTGCTGTAAGCTCTCTGCCATTGTGAAACTTAACGGCTTTCTTAATATGAAAGATATAGGTAACTGGATTCGGATTCTCCCATTTTTCTGACAGGTCAGAGACAAGATTCAGCTTCTCATCAAAACGCAGAAGGGAGCTAAAGATAAGGCCGATTATCCTTCCAGAGTTTGCATCTGTGGCAAGGCGCGGATCTAAATTCGTGGGACTGCTCTCAAATGCAGCAACAAGCTCGTCTTTTTTGGAAATGAAATCACCTTTGCAGGAGACAAGCAAAAATAATGATGTGGCTAAAAAAATAAAAGTGTGAAAGTATCGTTGGAGCACTAAACTCTCATCTGTTTTTTTTATTCTTCTGGAAATGTAAGATTTGAGCCAAAGACAAGGAAAAGCTGGCTGGACAAAACGGAGCATACTATCTAAGTATGTGAGTATTTGGACAGACAGATTTGACGCAGTATTTGGCCAAATATTGCATTTCCAGCTTATGCAGACTTTGCATCCTTTTCATAGATCAGGATCGGCTCAGATTTTTTATTAATTGCATCAGCATTGATGATGCAGTCCTTCACATTCTTCTGCGACGGAACCTCATACATCAGATCAAGCATTACATCCTCAAGTATCGCCCTTAAGCCCCTTGCCCCTGTCTTTTTGGAAATGGCATTCTTTGCAATAGCAGTAAGTGCGTCCTCTGTAAACCTCAGGCTCACCTTTTCAAATGCAAAGAGCCTTTCATACTGCTTTATGATTGCATTTTTCGGCTCAGTCAAGATGCGCACAAGCGCCTTTTCATCCAGATCCTCAAGCGTGGCTATGACCGGAAGCCTTCCGATAAATTCCGGAATAAGGCCGTATTTCAGCAGGTCCTCGGGCTGGGTCAATGAAAGAAGCTCGCCAACCTTTCTCTCCTTTTTTGTCTTTATATCCGCGCCAAAGCCCATTGTCTTCTGGCCAATCCTCTTTTCAATATTATTCTCCAGCCCCACAAAGGCGCCTCCGCATATAAAAAGTATGTTTGAAGTATCTACCTGAACAAACTCCTGATGCGGGTGCTTTCTGCCGCCTTGCGGCGGGACACTGGCAATAGTGCCTTCAATAATCTTTAGCAATGCCTGCTGAACACCCTCGCCTGAGACATCCCTTGTAATGGACGGGTTTTCAGACTTTCTGCTGATCTTGTCTATCTCATCTATATAAACAATTCCGCGTGATGCCTTTTCAGCGTCATAATCTGCTGCCTGAAGCAGTTTTAATATGATGTTCTCCACATCCTCGCCGACATATCCTGCCTCTGTAAGCGTGGTTGCATCTGCAATCGTGAATGGAACATTAAGTATTCTTGCGAGTGTCTGTGCAAGGAGGGTCTTTCCTGTGCCTGTAGGACCAACTAATAATATATTACCCTTCTGAAGCTCTACATCGCTGCCTTCGCCAAGGGGGCCTATCCTTTTATAGTGGTTGTGCACTGCAACAGAGAGAATCTTCTTTGCCCTGTCCTGTCCGACTACATAGTTGTCAAGTATCCTTTTAATCTCAACAGGCGCAGGGACCTTTGCTGTGCCTTCTATCTTCTCATCTTCATATTCCTCTGCTATTATCTCATTGCAGAGGTCAACGCATTCATCGCATATATATATTGTAGGGCCTGCAATTAATTTCTTGACCTCGTCCTGGCTCTTTCCGCAGAAGGAGCATCTTAATATCTGTCCATCCCTGTCATTGCTTGCCATCTATATCCTCCAATGGCGTATCTTTACCGCCTGCTTTATAAAATTACTTTTCCCTGAAAGGGTGCTTTGTCAGCACCTCGTCAACAAGGCCGTATTCTTTTGCCTGTTCTGCTGACATAAAATAATCCCTCTCTGTATCAACCTGTATCTTCTCAACAGGCTGTCCTGTGTGTTTGATAAGTATCTTATTAAGATTCTCACGCATTTTTAATATCTCTCTTGCGTGAATCTCTATGTCTGTTGCCTGCCCTTGGAATCCGCCTATAGGCTGATGTATCATAATTCTTGCATTAGGCAGGGAAAACCTTTTTCCTTTGGCGCCGGCAGTAAGAAGAAGAGCCCCCATGCTTGACGCCTGGCCGATGCATATTGTTGAGACAGGTGATTTTATATACTGCATGGTGTCGTAAATTGCAAGGCCTGCCAGCACATAGCCGCCGGGAGAATTTACATATAAATGTATATCCTTATCAGGGTCTTCTGCCTCAAGAAACAAAAGCTGCGCAATAATAAGATTTGCAAGATTGTCATCAATGGATGTGCCAAGGAAGACAATCCTCTCCTTTAAAAGGCGGGAAAATATATCATACGCCCGCTCACCCCTGTTTGTCTGTTCTACTACAATCGGTACAAGCATTATTTTTTATTTTCCCCCACCAAAAAAATACCCTTTTCTATCGGGATATCTAATGTAAATTATTATAACATATTTTCTTTATAAAGAGCAACAACCATAAAAATACATATTATGCAGCTTCTTTGAATACGGCTTTTGATACTATAATGTCCAATGTCTTGTCCTCTCGCAGCCTGCCTATTATATTCTCAATCACGCCTTCTTTAGACTTTATATATTTTTTAAGCTCATCTATATTCTGATTCATTGACGCTGCCATCCTTCTTATCTCTGCTTCTACCTCTTCATTGCTGACTGAGACATTCTCCTTATCAGCAATAACATCCAATATCAAAAACCCCTTTACCCTTTCCATTGCAATGGGTTCGTATTCCTTTTTGAGATTTTCTTCTTCATCCTCGCTTATTGCCTTGCCATACTGCTGACTCTGCTGCTTTGCATTATACAGCATGTAGCGCAGCTCCTTTTCAACCATTACAGGAGAAACATCAAATGATGTGCCGTCAACTAATTTTTTCAGCACATCCTTTCTGTAAGACTCCCTGTTAATAGACCCCTTCTGCGCTTCTAAATCCTCTTCTATCTTTTTCCTGAGCTCGTCAAAACTGGCAAAACCGCCAATGTCCTTTGCAAATTCGTCGTCAAGGTTCGGCAGTATCTTCTTCTTAACCTCTTTTATATTCATCTTGAATAGCATCTCATTTCCTGCCAGATCTTTATTCTGGTGGTCCTCAGGATAATTAATCTTTACCTCAATATTCTCATTCTTCTTATGGCCTATCAGCTTCTCCTCAACCCCTTCAATAAAGTTCTTTGAACCTATCTCAATCATATGATCCTTAATTACGCCGTCTTTAAAAGGCTCACCGTTTATCAGCCCTTCTGCGTCTACAACAGCAAAATCGCCCTCTAAAATAAGATGCCCATCCTCACGGCTCTCAAGGGTTGAAAGCCTGTCCCTCAGCCTGTCAATAACCTTATCTACATCATCCTTTGTTACAGAGGCGTCCTTCTTTATAATCTCTATTCCTTCATAAGGCGCCACATCAAATTTCGGCCTTATCTCTATCTTTACCGTAAAGGTAAGCGGCGCATCCTTGTTCAGATTAACATTCTCTATCTGGGGCAAATCAACAGGCGTTATGCCGGCATCCTTTATTGCCCTCCTGTAATAATCCGGAACAAGCTTCTTTAATACATCCTCTTCTATCTCACTCTTATAATTTTTTTCAATAATGCTGAGCGGCGCCTTGCCGGGCCTGAAACCATGCACCCTGACCCTTTTGTTGATATCTGACGACACCCTCTGGAATTCCTGCGTCACCTCATCTGCTGGTATCTCAATTTTAATAACCCGCTGGGTTGGTGTTGTTTCCTGAATATCTATTTTCATTAACTTGACCCTCACTATAATAAATATTGTTTAATGATTTTTAAACTTATATCTTTTAACTGTTAGCAGACTGTTAAAAAAGATTCGGCCTGCCAGAAACGCACCCTAAAGGGTGCGGCTACCTTTTTAAGAATTAACAAGCTGTGTTTTGGTAGCCGCAGGCTTTAGCCTGCGTCATAGACTTAAATAGCCTGTCAGAAGCTATCAGTTATAAGTAAACCAGCCTGAGGCTGGTTTCTGGTGCGAGAGGGGGGAGTTGAACCCCCACGGTTGCCCACTAGATCCTAAGTCTAGCGCGTCTGCCAGTTCCGCCACTCTCGCAGATAAAAATTGCTTCGCAATTTTTATACCTATAGCCTATAACTAATAATTTTTAACCTTCTTGTTATAAGCCATTAGTTATGAGTTATTAGTGAATTCACCTTTGGTAAATTTTTGGTGGGTGCTACAGGGATCGAACCTGTGGCCCGCTGATTAAGAGTCAGCTGCTCTACCAACTGAGCTAAGCACCCATAATTTTAACTTAGGACTTTTAACCTATAACTGTTAACTGTTATCAGTTATAAGTAAATCCGCCTCAAGCGGATTTCTTGGCGCGCCTGGAGGGAATTGAACCCCCGGCCCACAGCTTAGAAGGCTGTTGCTCTATCCGACTGAGCTACAGGCGCAAGATAAAATTTACTCCGTAAATTTTATACTAATAACCTTTAACCTATAACTGATAACTATTAACCTTTTTCTTATAAGTTACTAATCAGTTCATAAGTAAAGACACATAAAACTTTATCCGTCATGCCCGAAATTTTTAATCGGGCATCCAGTTCCTTAACTGTCTGGATTCCCGCTTACTGACTGCGGGAATGACAAACTGTGAGGTTTTACTTATGAACTCCTTAGCATTAGTTATAGGTCATCAGTGCAAATTTTGCTTTAGCAAAATTTGTTGGGGTGAGTGAAGGGGATTGAACCCTCGACCGCTGGAGCCACAGTCCAGTGCTCTACCAATTGAGCTACACTCACCATAAAATCGACTTTTAACTAATAACTTGTAACTTATAACAAATACCAAAACACTGAATTAACAACCGACTTTATAATACCTTAAAAAGTTAAAAGTTATAAGTCAATAGTTATCAGTCAGTTTTGTTTGGCGCGCCTGAGAGGATTTGAACCCCCAACCCACGGACCCGGAATCCGTTGCTCTATCCAGTTGAGCTACAGGCGCAATAAAAACAGTTATTAGTGAATAGTGTATAGTTAATAGTAAAAGCAAATAAAAAAAGATCAAAATAAACTAAACACTAACAACTATTCACTATTTACTAATCATGGTCGGGGCGAGAGGATTCGAACCTCCGACCCCCTGCGCCCAAGGCAGGTGCGCTAGCCAGGCTGCGCTACGCCCCGAATGTCTTAAAGCTAATAGTATAGTAAAAAAAATAACTCTTGGCAACAGAAAAAATTAATTTAAAGTTGTTTTAATATCCCCTTTGCCTTTCTTAAGGCCTTTGCCCTGTGGCTTATCCTGTTTTTTACTTCTGATGAGAGCTGTGCAACAGTCTTTTTATATCTGGGGACAATAAGCAATGGGTCATAACCAAAGCCTTTTTTGCCTGCTGGCCTTAATGCAATAACACCCTTCAGTTCACCTTCTACTGTATAATTCCTTCCCGCTGGCTCTGCAATTGCAATCACGCACACAAACCTTGCCTTGCGCTTTGATAGAGGAATGCCTTTTAAAAGGCCAATGAGTTTTTTGTTATTTGCAGAATCTGCTGCCTTTTCGCCTGCAAATCTTGCTGAATATACGCCTGGGGCGTTGTTTAAAGCCTCTACCTCAATGCCAGAATCATCTGCAAGGGCAATCTTGCCTGTAAGCCTTGCAATCTCTTTTGCCTTTTTTACTGCATTTTCTTTAAAGGTCTTGCCGTCTTCAATTGTCTCTGGCAGGTTAGGAAAATCCTGCAGTGTCAGAAACCTTAGATTCAACCCATTTAATATTGCCTTTATCTCTTTTGCCTTGTGAAGATTGCCTGTGGCAAGGACTACCTCTGTCATTTTAATTTACCGAGCAGCATTTTCTCTATCTCAATAATCTCTTTTATGCCTTTCTTTGCAAGGACGATAAATCTGTCCATCTCTTCTTTTGAAAATACTGAACCCTCTGCTGTGCCCTGTATCTCTACAAAATCACCGCTCCCTGTCATTACAATATTCATGTCAACGCCAGCTTTTGAATCCTCTGCGTAAGAAAGGTCAAGAACCTCTCTTTCATCAATCTTGCCAACGCTGACAGCGGCAAGATAGTCTTTTATTGGAAGGCTGTCAATAACACCCTTTTTTTGTAAATAGCGAAGGGCGTCCACAAGCGCTACAAAGGCGCCTGTGATAGATGCTGTTCGCGTGCCTCCGTCCGCCTGAAGCACATCGCAGTCCACCCATACTGTCCTCTCGCCAAGCGCAGGCAGGTCAATCACTGAGCGCAGAGCCCTGCCGATTAACCTCTGTATCTCGTGCGTCCTTCCGCCGATCTTTCCTTTAGAAGACTCCCGCGGTATCCTCTGCTGTGCAGAGCGCGGAAGCATAGAATATTCAGCAGTAACCCAGCCTGTTCCCTTGCCATGAAGAAAAGGCGGCACCTTTTCTTCAATAGTCGCTGTGCACAGAACCTTTGTCTCTCCCATCTCTATTAATGCAGAGCCTTCTGCATGTTTAATAAAATTTCTTGTTATCTTTATTTCTCTTAACTCATTCTGTTTTCTGCTGTCAATGCGTAAGACGCTTTTTTTATCATGGGGCATCTGTTTTATCATCCTTTCAAAGGCGCGGTTTATTGCTTCTGCTCTGCTCTTTCATCTGATGCAATCGGGATTGTCTTTTCCTCATAAATCTTCTTATAACCTAAGATGCTGTTGTAAAGTGATTCTGAAATTTTATTCAAAAATGATGTATCACGCAGTCTCTTTTCCTGCGCTGGATTTGAGATAAATGCTATCTCTGTAAGCACAGCAGGCATTGTGGCGCCGCTTAAAACAATAAATGGCGCCTGCTTGACGCCCCTGTTTTCAATCTTCATAACCCTTTCAAAACCCTTTTGAATAGCCTCTGCCAATATGCTGCTTTCATTTAATGTTGCGGTATTAAGCATATCCGATAGTATAAATCTTAAATCATCAGATTCCCTTAAATCCTTTCCGCCCATGTTTCTGACGCTGTTTTCATACATGGCAACAGCCCTTGCATCATCATCGCTTGCTTCAAGTCCGAGGAAATATGTTTCAAACCCGTCTGCTGCATTCCTTCTCGCTGCATTTGCATGGATGCTTATAAAAAGGTCTGCATTGTTATTTTTTGCAAACAACGTTCTCTCATCAAGCGGCACAAAATAATCACCGTCCCTTGTCAAAATAACCTTTATATTTGTCTTTTTTTCAATCAGCTCCTTTAGCCTCTTTGCAACAGCAAGGGCTACATCCTTTTCCTCAAGGCCTGTCGGCCCCTTTGCGCCTGAATCAAACCCGCCGTGGCCCGGGTCAATTACAATCAGGCTGATGCCGCGATTATCCTTTTCTGATGAATATGCCGGGCCTGATATGACAAGAAAGAGCGCCGCAATTAATACAAATCTGAGCCTGCTCATGTTAATCTCTTATTCTTTTTTCTAACAAGCATGTCCATAAATGCCTCAAGTCTTGTATCAAAGCCGACCTCTGAAGAGTGTTCATCCACGCTCAATGTTAGTATAGGAATATTATAATCCTTTTCAACCTTTGTTAAAATCTTCTGGGCAACAAGCTCCGGCATGCATGAAAAGGGACGGATATGGATAACACCGTCGTATCCCTTCTTTGCAAACATGATTGTCCTTGCAATTGTATTAGCGCTCTCACCGCCTGCAGGGTATTTAAGATACGGCTTGGCAATCCTGTTTACCAGCTTTATCTGATTTCTTTTAAATGGATTAAAGCGAAACCTGTCATTTAACCAGTCTGAAAGCCATACCCCCCTTGTTACCTCAGCGCCCATATCCCCGAACTTCCGCTCTATATCCATATTTGCAAAGGGTTCAACAACCATAAAAAATTCACCAACAAGACCCAGTCGGATAGGCTTTTTCGCATTATCTATCTTGACATCCCTAAAACGAATCTTTACCTTTTTTTTAACCTGCCTGAGCTCTTTTAGGCTTGATGCCTTGTCCACCATTGCTACTGCGTCATCGCAAAGTTTATAAAGCCTGTTGCCTTCTGAAGTGCGCGGCCTTAGAAAATGGCTCCACTTGATTATCCTGTCTAAAAACTCCGCCCTCTTATAGACAAAGTAGACAGTCTTATATGCAGTAAATTTTGAAATTGCGCCGCTTGCCTCTTTTAATGTCTTTACAAGATTTGCAAGCCTGTCAGGCTCATCTGCCCTTACCATTTCAAATCTGTATCCCATATCCTGCAGAATGCGCTCCTGAAGTATGCTGTAATATCCGAACCTGCACGGTCCGCATCCGCCTGCAGTCATTATCATTTTTGTCCCGTCATTTAAGGCGTCAATAAAGTTGCCGAGATTTACCTTAAAAGGCAGGCAGGCAAGCTCTGGCGAATATCTTGCGCCAAGCTTCAGTGATACATTGCTTGACCTTGGAGGGGAAACAACATCTATGCCCAAACCCCTTAATGCGCCCCTGCACGCAATGTCAAGCTGTCCCATATGTGGAATTACTACCTTCATTTTTTTATGAAGCCGTCGCCCCTCTTCTCTTCTTGATCTCCAGCATATCCAAAAACGCCTCCAGCCTTGTTATCATTCCAGCCTCGCCTGAATGTTCATCAAAGCTAAGACTAAGAAGAGGCGTTTTATCACTACTTTGAGCCTCACGCTCAATCAGCGCCTTTAAAAGTGAATCAGGCCCGCAGTGGAATGCGCCAATGAATATAATTCCGTCTACGCCTTTTGAATCAAGGAAATGGTTTGCAGCGCCGACAATCTCCCTGCCTGACGCCCAGTACACTGGCTTTCTCAGCCTCTTCATCTCTGCATCAATAATATCATCAGATACCATCTCTGTTGTTATCAGCCTGATATTCATATCCATTAATTTCCTGCTTATATTCATGGATACCAGAGGGTCGTAGATATTGTAAGGATGGCCGAGAAGCGCTATGGTAGTTTGCGAACCTTTCCTGCTGTCAACCTTCTCATTTTTAACAGAAGCCAATGAATTATTATACAGCTTCTTATATACATCCGGCGGAATGGTCCCTTCTGCAACCATAGAATAAAATCCTGCCTGAGAATCCAAAGCCTTTTTATAGGCAGAGAGCGACTCCCTTTTGCCTTTTAAAATTGATTTTCCTAATTCTATAAATGTACCCTCTACTGCTGTGCCTTTGCCCTTTACATTAAATGTTGGCTCAAGTATTGGAGGCGAATCAGGAAAGGAAACCCTGACCATGTCTGGAAGTCCAAAAAACTGAGGGCAGTAGTATGTCTCCTTTTCTGTGCTTATTAATCTTGGAATAAACAGGAAGTCAACCTTTTTTAAAATGGCGTTAATATGGCCAAAGAAGACTTTTATGGGCAGGCAGAACTCATCCAGAGTAGCGTCTGAGCCGCGCTTCAATATATTCCTGTCTGTTACAGGAGACAGCACCACCTCTGCGCCTAATTCTGTAAAGAAGGTGTGCCAGAGGGGATAAAACTTGTGGTAATAGAGCGCCCTTGGTATGCCG
>MHEL01000030.1 GCA_001803815.1 Nitrospirae bacterium RBG_19FT_COMBO_42_15
ACTAATCAAGATAATCTTGCATGGCATTATGACGGCTGGCGCTGTCTTTATTGCGGAGAGGTGTTAGACCCTGTAATTATAGCTAATAAGAAGGCTTCTAAGAACGATAATTTAATTAGTAAGAATCTGGGCAAGGGCATCAAAAGACATCTTAAGGCAGCATAATAAACATTATTTGGGAGGGAAATTATGTGTATGTCAAATGAGGTAGTATGCGGATGCGGTAAAGAGAGTGTTAGTTTTCATTATGGCGATTCAATACTTCCTGAAGAGATAATCATGGCAGTATATTGTCCTGAATGTTCGGGAGTAGATTTTAATCCTTTAACTATGATTAAGGATAATGACTGGGTAATAGAATATGATTTGGATGTAGCAAGGATGTTTACCAATCAGTTAAAGGTTAAGAAGGAAGATATTACCCCTGACTTTATCTTTGACAGCGGTTTTGCAACATGGCATGGATATACACCAAATGATTTAAAGGCTGCGGCTAAAGAGAAAACAGTATTATTAGAGCTTGCAAAGCTTGATAAGCGTAAATATCTTTCTGAAATAAAAAACTGGACAGAGAGCAGACTAAAAAGATTATCAGAAGAAGGCTGGCGCAAGGCAAAGAACGTGCTTGCAGCAGCATAATAATTGGCTGCTTAAAGCTATCAATAAAATTGTTCAAAAAGCTCCAGATGCAAGGCGGAGCGAGGCATCGCACCGCAGCATACAAGGTAGTATGTGAGGATGCGAGACCGAAGCGACAACGAAGCAGATGGACTTTTTCAACAATTTTATAAAGTTACTCCCATGGGCTGGTTGTAAACCCCTCCCTCAACCAGCCCATTCCCCTTTACAATTCCATTGTCATCCCATCAGATGCAGCAATAACCTCAATGCCCAATTCTTTTGTTATTTCCTCTGCCAACTTCCACGGCTTTGCCTTTAGCATTGTCATGCCAAAATGCGTTATTATTACCTTTGCAGGTTTCACACCCTTTATGATTTCCTTGACATCATCAAGGCACAGATGCTTGATTCTGAATTTCTCAGGAAGGGTTTGGCTGACAACATTCACTATAAGGATATCAGAGTTCTTGTAGCTGTCAATTAATTCCGGAAAGAATTTTGTATCTGTTATAAATGATACAAGTCGTCCATTTATATTAAACTTTATTCCATAGGTTTCTGTAGTGTGCTGATGTTTTATTGAGGTGGAGAATTTCAGTCCGCCAATTTTATATTCTTTATCTGCCTCTAATATTACAATATCATCAAGAAAATCTCTTAAATACTTTAAGACAACTGCATTGTCTCCTTCAAGCGCTTCTTTTGGCGCAAACAAAACCCCGCCTTTCCTGTGTCCGCCGCCTGTTATGGCATCAATCAAGATGTTGACATCATTTGAATGGTCAATGTGCAGATGGGTTAATATAATGCCATTCAGGCTGGCTGCATCAATAAGCGGTTTTGATTTTGCGCATTTAACAAGCGCTCCTGGCCCCGGGTCAAGTATAATATTCTGTCCATTTGCGCTTATATATGTCCCGCCAGACGCCCTTAATTGCCTTGCCACCACATATCTTCCGCCGGCAGTGCCGAGAAACTTGATAAAAGATGACATAGCCAATATTCTAAGGATTTCCTGAGATATTGTCAATAAAAGCTTGAAAATAAAGCTAAAATAGTATATATTATTAAATACTAAAAGCAAGCCTGCATAAGTTAAAAGGGTTGGGGTACCCTTTAAAATTTGGTGAGGAGAGGTAAAAAAATAGAGGTTGTTAACCTCTGATTATTTTAATCAGTGTAATCAGTTTTATTAACCAAATTTTTAAGGAGGTATTATCCATGGAACTTAGCGCTCAAACTAAAGCGGCATCAATGACTCCTCAACAAGATGATAAAAGATCATCATTCCGCATTACAATAAACTCCACTGTTAAATTAAAAGCAGATTCATCTTTAGGGATTCCATCACAAACATATAATGCCCAGACAATTAACCTGAGCGAAGGCGGTTTGGCTCTGGCTTTAGATTCAAAAACAGATTTATCTTCTCCTTTGTTGGTTGAATTCAGCCTAAAGGATGTGCCTATGCAGTTTCAAGGGGAGGTTGTGTGGAGAAAAGTAGATAATGGCAAAAGTTATTGCGGCATGCGCTTTACGCAGAAGGATGAGTATCAGGAAAATATTTTAAAAAGGTTTTTGTTTACGAATGATGAATATATCCTTAATCAGATTAAAGACCTGAAGGCAAAAGATAAGGAAACTTCAGATAATATAAAGTTATTTTTTATAAAAGACCTGAAGATGTTTATTGAAGAATTGATTGTTCTGGAACAGCATATAAAGAATAAAACTATGTCTGAGGATGCAATCTTTGAAAAGCTTAATAAGATTAGCGACGAGATTGTTAAAAAAGGCGATAATTTAGAAAGACAGATAGGAATAGGGATGCTGACAAAAAAGATAAGGGATGCCTTCAGATTTTTTACCGGGCCTTGGGGGTTGAAAAGCAAAATACTTGAAAGGGCTTTCACAAAACCTCACGGCTACAGAGGCGATTATATGTTAATGGAAATGTTATACCATAACAAGCCCTTTTCAGAGGGGATTGGCATTTATTATGACAAATATCTCCAAAACAACCCTTATTCTATTGCTGTTAGAGGCCGTAGAAAAAAGATAACAGAACTGCTAAGGGATAATTTACGGAAAATAAATCTTCCATCAGTAAATGTATTAAACTTAGGCTGCGGCTCCTGTCCTGAAATTAAAGATCTCTTTGACAGCTTTCATCCCAAAAATAATTTTAATTTTACCTGTATTGATTTTGATCAGGCGGCATTAGATTCTTCAAAAGAAAGGCTGAAATCGCTTCCAGAAAATATAAAAATAAAATTACAAAAAGAAAATGTTGTAAATCTGATGAAATCGCAAAAAGAGGCCGGGATATTGGGCGAACAGCATCTTGTTTACAGCTTTGGCCTTGCCGACTATCTGCCGTATAGGGTATTGAAGTATTTTATCTCCACTGCATTCTCGCTTCTTCTGCCGGAAGGGAAACTTATTATTGCCCATAAAGACATAGAAAAATATAGGCCCCTTGCGCCGGAATGGTTTATGGACTGGGTATCTGAACCAAGAAAGGTAAATGATTTTATAAAATTAGTAGAAGATTCAGGAATAAAGGATTATTCTTTTAACATAGAATGGGAAGAATCTAATGTAATATTCTTTTTAGTTATCACTAAAAAAGGCTAATATGGATATGTTATTTTCATTAACATATTATTCTTTTTCGTCATTAGTAAACCTTTTTACAAGTCTTCTAATGACCATAATTATCCTTGTTAATAATCCGAGGACTACAACTAACAGGGCATTTTCAGGCTTTACATTGAGTGTAGCATGGTGGTCATTATTCTATTTCCTATGGCAGATCGCACCCGATAGAGAATCGCAAGATTTTTACTTGAGAACCTGTATGATGGGCGCTATGTTTGTACCCGCCTTCTTTACCCATTTTGTAATCTCTTTATTGAGGCAAGACACAAACTCTCCTTTGAATCTAAGATTGAACAACAAACCCTTGCTTATCGGAAACTACCTTATAAGTGTTTTTTTTGCTGCCACAGCTTATACACAATTATTTGCTAAAGAAGGCGGGCCATATATGTCTTTTAACTACTGGCTCTTGCCAGGCCCTTTCTTTCATATGCAGTTAATACATTTCGGCCTTAATGTTATCTATTCAGAATATTTAATGTTACGTTCTATCAGGGAGAGCTACGGCATTTTTAGAAATCAGATCCTTTATGTTTTTATTGGCACCGTTATTACTTTCTCTACAGGTATGACCAACTATTTTTATTGGTACAGGATACCTATTCCACCAATCCTAACCATACTTGTATCAGGCTATACTGTGTTAGTCACTTACTCAATTATAAGGTTCAGGTTGATGGGGATAAATATTGTTTTTAAAAAAGGGGCTGTTTATGCCATTGGCCTTCTTTTTACCTTAATCCCCTCGTATGGTATACTCTTATGGACGCAGAACATATTTTTCAAAACCATAAATATTTCCTATTCAATAATTATGTTCTGCCTCCTGATACTAACGGCTATTGCGTTTTATAAAGTAAGGATAAGAGCTGAAATAGCTGTAGAAAGGGTCTTGTTCAGGAATAAATATGATTATTACAAACTCCTCACCAACTTCTCAAAAGAGCTTGTAGCAGTCCTAACCTTAGACGACCTTTTAAACAAGATTATCAACACCTTTATTGAGATCCTCAAAATTAACAAGGCTTCCATACTTCTTTTTGATGAAGAAAAGAAGGTATATGCAATGAAGGCTTCCTACGGCCTTGATGAGGAAAAGAACAAGATTAAAATAAAGCAGGAAGATTCCTTAATCAGCTACTTTATTACAAAAGAAGATGTTGCAATAAGGGAGGAGATAGAGAGATATCCGAGCACACAACAAACTCAGGAAATAACAAAGATGCTTAAAGAAATGGAGTCTGAGATAGCTATACCTTTTATGGAAGGCAATAAGATTGTCGGTGTCTGCAACCTTGGTACAAAGGGCGACCGCAGCATGTATTCCAATGAAGACATAGAGCTATTCTTATCATTAGGTCGTCAGGCGGCGATAGCTATACAAAATGCCCAGCTTGTTGAAAAGATAAAAGAATCAAAGCACATAATAAGAAGGATGGAAAGGCTGAAGACAATAGGAGACATGGCAGCAGGCATGGCGCACGAGATAAGAAACCCCCTTGTTCCAATAAAGACCTGCTTGGAGCTATTGCCAGACAGATATGGAAAAGACAAGGAATTTACAGAAAAGATACCGCCAGCCGCCCTGCAGGAGGTTGAGAGGATAGAGGCATTGTTAAAGGAGATAATGGACTACTCAAGGCCTCGCGCATCTGTATTAAAAGTTGAAGATATAAATGATATAGTAGAAAAGACTATAATCTTTGTGGAATACGAGGCGAAAAAGAAAGGTATAAAAATAGAGAGAAAATATGAAAATCAACTGCCTATGGCAAAGGTGGACAGTGAGCAGATGAAGCAGGTAATATTGAATCTTATATTTAATGCTATTGATGCTGTAAATGGAGATGGGAAGATAGAAATAACAACCAGAAAGACAAAACACATCTTATCGCCCACAGGGAGGATAGGGGAGAAGGAATATATACAAATAGCGATAAGCGACAATGGAGTTGGGATATCTGAGGAGAATATAGAGAGGATATTTAACCCTTTTTACACTACAAAGCATGAGAGTAAGGAGCGGGAGGGGACTGGATTGGGGTTATCAATAGTTCAAGAGATTATAACAGAGCATTATGGGTTTATTCAGGTAAAGAGTGAATTAGGTAAAGGAACCACCTTTTTTGTAAACCTGCCAATAGATCTGTCAGAGTTTGAGCAAAGGGAAGACAGAAGAAGGTCTTGAAAAGATTCAACAATTAAACGATGCCCTTAGAATTGCACTCGGACTTCAATAATTTGTTTACTAATATATAATAATTGTGGTAATATAAAATCAAAAGGGGATATTTATTCAAAGGGGGTGCTAAAGTGGATAAAAAAGATATGAACAAAAAGACAATTGCTGAGCTGAAAAAGATAGCAGCAAAAATGAATATTAAAGCTTTAGCAAAGGCAAAGAAGTCTGAGATTATAGATTTGATAGTATCATCCGAACGCAGGTTAAAGCCCGCGGCTGTTAAGGCTTCTGAGAAGAAGGCGGTATCCAAAAGGGTTGTTAAAAAGAGTGTAAAGAAAGAGATAACAGCAATAAAAGAGCCTGAGTTGAAAAAGGCTGCTAAGATTAAAAGGGCTCCAGAGATAAAAAAGGAGGATCTGCCTTTTCCAATGCCTATTGCCGCAAAGGCAGGCGAGGAGATTGTAGAGGCTGCAAAGTATTATGTAGGGCGAGTAGAAGAAAAGATATCCCCTGTTGAGAAAAAAGAGGAACTGCCGCCTTTTTATGGAGAGAATAAAATAGTGCTTATGGCAAGGGATCCCTATTATGCCTTTACATACTGGGAGGTTGCCAGTCAGAGATATGAGGATGCAAAGAGGCTTTTAGGCAGTGATGTAAGACTTGTATTAAGGGTATACGATGTGACTGATATCCATTTTGACGGCAAGAATGCAAGAAGCTACTTTGATATTGAGGTCTATGATATGACAGGAAGCTGGTATGTGAATATCAACAGGCCTAACAGGTCATTCTGCATTGACCTTGGCGCCTTTGCTCCTGACGGCAGATTCCTGACGCTTGTGAGGTCAAATGTGGTAACCATGCCGAGGGATACGGTCTCGGATGTAGTGGACGAAGAGTGGATGCTGCTTGAAGAGGAGTTTATGAAGCTCTTTGCTATATCAGGCGGATATGGCATCGGGCTTTCTACATTAGAAATAAAGGAGCTGATAAAGAAGAGGATGCATC
>MHEL01000031.1:0-8519 GCA_001803815.1 Nitrospirae bacterium RBG_19FT_COMBO_42_15
CATAAAAACAGTTATAAGATATACGGGAGTCCGAGGATTACTGAGGATATACGGGAAAAGGGAATAAAATGCAGCGAGGTAAAGATAATGGGGTCAGACTTGCTTATTGACATTCTGATTTGAAGCTGATATATTTAAGGCATGGCGAGAAAACCGAGGATTGAATTTCACGGGGCATTTTACCATGTAATAACCCGCGGCAATCAAAGGCAAAAGATATTTAAAGACAAGCAGGATTACATAAGATACCTTGCAATCCTCAGCGACTATAAGGAACGATACAAATATTTCCTTTATGCGTATGTATTAATGAACAACCATGTGCATTTGCTAATTCAGACACAGGAAACACCCCTTTCCAAGATACTACAAGGCATCAATCAGCGGTATACCATATACTTCAACAGGAAATACAAGACAATTGGGCATTTATTTCAAGGCAGATACAAGGCCATATTATGCGACAAAGACGAATACCTCTTAACCTTAGTCAAATACATACACAATAATCCAGTGAGGGCTGGGATTACTAAGGAATCTGATAAATATGAATGGAGCAGCCATCGTTTTTATATTGAAAAACATGGGAGGGAAGATGTAATAATAGATATGGATCAGGTGCTGGGTATGTTTTCAGGGGGGAAGGCAAAGGCGAGGAGGCTATACAGCGCTTATATGAATGAAGGAGAGGAAGTGGGAAAAGAAGATATATACAGCACAATAGACCAGCGGATACTTGGAGATGAAAGATTTGCAGAAAAAGTGATTGAGGAGGGCAAGACTGAGGTGATTTCTGCAAAGAGGCTGAAGGAATATACTTTAGGGGAGATAGCCATTGGGATAAAGGATGCGTATGGGATTACCCTGAAACAGATAAGGAATAAGGGGAAAGACAGGGAAATAATGATGTGCAGGAAGATATTTAGTCTTGTAGCGAGGGAATATGGATATAAGGGTAAGGAGATATCTGGTTACATTCAGAAGGACCCCGCAGTTGTGACGAGATATTTGAAGGTAAAGGGGGAATTGTGGGGAGGGATTGAAAGGGTGATAGAGAGAATAAGGGCAAATGTCAATAAGCAAGTCTGACCCCGAAAGCCCCGAAAGCCGCTGACCCCGAAAGCCGCAGAAAGCGATGAAATTGGTCGTAATCTCCTCGGCAAAACCGCAATGGCATTTATTGATAGGAGATAATGGGGTTAGACTTGCCTATTGACATTCTGATTTATCCTACATGGAACGGTTCTAATATTCTTTATTACTTTGTGGTATTAGTTTGCTTATATTTCAAGACCAAACCCTCCGCGACCCCAGCCCTCCTTTTATAGAATCCTGCTCACCGCTTCTTTTAAATCATTCAGTCTGAAAGGCTTTATCAGGTAAGGGACATTTGTTTTCTCTAAGAATGTCTTTGTTTCAATGCTCAATGCATCGCCGGTGATAAATATAATCTTTTTAGAAAGCTCAGGATAATTCTTTTTAATAATTTCATAAAATTTCGACCCGCTTAATGACGGCATCTTTATATCGCTTATAATGGCGTCATATTTATTTTTATCCAATAATGCTATTGCATCATTCCCGTCGCTTACCGCATCAATTAAATATCCTTCTGCGCTTAAGACAGCAGTGCACAGTTCAAGGATCATGGTTTCATCATCCAAAACAAGTATGCGCGGCGCATTTTCAGGCATAATCTATCTCTTAGCTGCTGAATCCTGAGATTGTCATGCTGAATTTATTTCAGCGTCTAATCTCAATGGTTATTTAAATTATAGCCGGCAGCTCAATATGAAATGCCGCCCCTTCCCCTAATTTGCTTACAGCATATATCTTGCCATTGTGCTCTTTAATTATGCTGTAGCTTATTGATAGCCCAAGCCCAGTGCCCTTTCCCGGCTCTTTTGTTGTAAAAAAGGGGTTAAATATCTTTGAAAGATGCTCTGGCGGGATACCCGTGCCATTGTCTTTTATTAATATTTCCACTATAGAGGCGAATGGCTGTTCACCACTGCCTTTATCATTATTGGTTTTTAGCCCTGTTTTGATGACCATCTCTTTCTTATCTTTATTATCAGCCAATATCGCCATCTGGGCATTATTCAGGATATTCAAAATAACCTGCTGCAACTGCGCAAAATTTCCATTTATCTTTGGCAAGGACTCTGTAAATTTATTAATCACATTAATGCCGCCTGTCCTGAACTCGTGCTCTTTTAATTCCAATGTATCCAGTATCAGCTTATTCACCTCAATCGGCGTTTTTTCCTCTTTGCTTGCCCTGACAAAATAGAGGAGGTTCTGAATAATCTTTTGCGCCCTCAGGGATTCCCTAAACATCTTTGCAAAGATATCTTTTTTGTTTTTATCCTGCTCTTTCTGCAGCAGTAATTCCGTAAAGCCCATAATGCCGCAGAGGGGATTATTCAATTCATGGGCAACGCCTGACGCCAGCTCTCCAACAGCAGCAAGCTTTTCAGTATGCAAAAGCTGCGCCTGAAGTTTTTTATATTCTGTGATATCCTTTGCAACAAGAACAGCGCCGATGAATTCACCATTTTCATCCAATAAAGGCGACACAGTAACCATTAAGCTGCCGCCTGTATTCGGGTCATACACCTCTTCCTGAAACACATCTTTAGTCTCCATAGTCTTTACATATGAGCATATACCCCAGCTCATATCCTGTTTTGGAAAGATTTCTGAACACTCCCTGCCAATCAGCTTATCAGGGGTAGTATTAAATCTCTTTGCAAATGCCTTGTTTGCCTTTATTATTTTGTAGTCCTTATCATAAATCACAACAAGGTCAGTAATAGAGTTAAAGGTGTTGTCCCATTCCTTATTCATTTTTCGTATAACAGCAACCATCTGATTGAAAGACCTTGTGAGCTGGCCTGTCTCATCATCTGACGAAACCGGAAGGGAAATATCCAGATTGCCGCCTGCAATGATATCCGCGCCCTTTTTTAGCTTTGCAATCGGTTTTGCAATTTCATAGGCAGCAGCATAAACAACAGCAGAAAACACACCTGTTAAAATAAGCCCAAAGATAAAAATGCTCCATAAGGTAGAATATAATGGCGCGTAGGTCTCTGCCGGGTCCTGCGTTACAAATATAAACCATTCCCACTTCCCCAGTTTTGATATCTTGGAAAATTCTATAGCTGCAAAACCAACAATAGCATCTTTGGCGCCGTGTCCATTATCCTCAGCAATCCTCCATCCGGATTTATGCGGGAGGAGATTCTTCATTACTGAATCACTAATCTTATGTATGTCCTTATCCCCTTCTGCAAGCTCCAATGGGCATACAGCAACTGAGCCGTCATCTGTTATAAGCATTGTATGGCCAGACTGCCCAATCCATGTATTAACAACAGTTATGGTCAGCCATTCGCCGCTCAATGTGCCTTTAATGACTCCCACAATTTCTTTGCTTTTCCCATCTATAATGGGAACGGCTATATCTGCAAAATATTCAACAGAGCCTGTTGATGTATAAGAGCCGTAAGTTGTATAGAAGTCGCCTATATTGGCTGTGCCATTAGAAGCGCCCTTCCACCAATCCTTATCCTTAAAACTGCCTTTTTCTTTATTATCTGTGGAAGCAGCAACCCTTCCTTTATTATCTGTAATTAATATCCTTTTGTATTCATCCTTATTGTTAGCCATAAATTGATTCAGCATGGATAAAAGCCCTGAGGAATCCCCTTTTATGTAATTAATCAATTTTGGAGCAGCGGAAAGGGTCTGCAACTTTTGAAGCTCCCGCTCAACAAAGAATGAGGTCTTTGAGGCAGTCTGCTCTGCTGTCTCTTTGAAACGGCTGCCAATGGTTGCCTTAAGGTCCCTTGACCCAGTAAAGTAGGTAATAGCAATTGCGATGATTAAAAAAGGAATCCCTATAAAAAAGATAATAGAGAAGAGTTTTAATTTAATATCTAATCTAATGCGGCTCATAAAGACACTCGTCATTAAAATTATTAAACTGTTAACCCGTTAGAAAACCAAGCTCTTTCTTACGGTATTTATTATCTTCCATAATATCACAAATCCCTCTAACAATCATCACCTTATCGTAAAATCCTTAAATAGCTTTTTTACACTCCCCTACTCAAGACTTCTTTTTTGCCTTCCCCTCCATTAAAACAAGATAATATGGCTAAACATCTATCTTTTATACAGGTAAGTATATATCAAATATAGGTATTGTCAAGATATTACTATATTTTATATAGTTACAAAAACCCTCCGAAAGTTTGAGAATTCAACAATTTTTGGAGGGCTTATGAAAACAACAAAGGAGTTGCTTGGAAGCAGAATAAAAGAGTTAAGGAAATTGAGAGGGCTGTCTCAGGAAAAACTTTCAGAAAAGATTAATATAGACCCCAAACATCTTAGCAGAATAGAAGTGGGCCGTGGTTTTCCCTCCCTTGATACGCTGGAAAGAATCGCCAAGGCCTTAAATGTTGAGCTTAAGGACTTCTTTGAGTTTAGCCATGAAGCCAAAAGTTCAAAAGAATTAAAAGAGGCCTTAAACAGTTTGCTTAAAGAAGCGGATGAGGAAAAGCTGCGATTGCTGATTAAGCTTATCAGGGCAGTGGTGAGGTGAAAATAAATGGTTTCTTCATTTTTAGCCAGCAAAGACCTCATCAAAAAACTTCGTTTTATCTAAAAGTTTTTGCCATTCTCTATGACGCCTAACACTGTCCACTCTCTTCTTTTTTGGCATACTAATAAAACGGATGGCTTCTATTGGCCCCGATTCTTTAATAAGGACATCTATAGGGAATAATCGGGGTCAATTCCACATTATACAATTGACCTTTCCACAGCCTCTTTTATCTTGACTATCTCCTTATTCATCTTTCCTATCCATTTTTGATAAGGAGGAATTTAAATGCCAATAGTGCAGGCCAGTTGTAATTTGACATGGTGTGTCAAAAGTGTTACACTATGGCTGGAGGTAAAGAAATATGCCGGTAAAAAGCCCAAGGATAAATGTCGTGCTGGAGAAGCCGCTCTTTCATACTATAAAACTGCTTGCTGAAAGAGATGGGGTTTCACTATCATTAAAGGTGCGTGACCTTGTGAAAGAGGCATTAGAGATAGAAGAAGATATTGCACTCTCACAATTTGCTGAAATGAGGGAGCGGACCTTTCGTAAATCAAAGAGTCTAAAACACAGCGAGGTTTGGTAGGCTTGCCATTTGAACTGAGGTACCATACTGATGTTAAGGCGATTGACATCCCTCTGCTTGATGCAAAGCTGAGGAATCGTATCAAGAGGGCCATTGAAACACGTCTTATGGCCGCTCCACATCAATACGGTGAGCCTTTAAGAAAGACGCTTCACGGGTATTGGAAGCTGAGAGTCGGAGATTTCAGGGTAGTATTTAAAATTGTCGGTGAAGAGGTCTGGATATTTGGCATTATTCACAGGAAAAAGGTTTATGAGGAAATAATTAAAAGACTATGAGATCAAAATATCACAGGGGCTGCTCTCTCCTTTCTGTCAAGCACTTTTCATAATCAAACCTTATCCCTTTATTAGCAACACAAATCATTATCAAATCTAATCCTTACATTAATATAATCAATTTGACATTCGTTGTGTGAAGATTTATCATTCACTACTTTTAACAGAAAAGACGAAAAAAGTTTTTGTAATAGAGTTATTTTTTATTCTTATCAATAAAATTATGAAATTTTCTTAAAGGGAGGAAAAGCAGGAAAATGGCATTAAAACCGCTTGGAGAATCTATCAGAGAGTATGACAAGGTAGTAGTTACAACATGCAGCAATATGTGCGAGGCTGCATGCGGTATGCTGATCTATGTAAAGGATGGAAGGGTTGTAGATATATACGGCGACCCTGAGCATCCTTTAAGCAAAGGCGCGCTCTGCCCGAAAGGCTCAGGCGCTTTTCAGCATATCTATAATCCATTGAGGGTGAAATATCCAATGGTAAGAAAGACCCTTAATGATGAGTTTAAGAGGGCATCATGGGATGCAGCGCTCGACTTTGCAGCAGAAAGATTGATGAAGGTAAAAAAAGAGTATGGCGCAGAGGCATTGATGCTTCACAGGACAGGCCGCTCTGACTTTTTATGGAAGCTTGGCGGTTCAAGATTCGGAAAAATCTGGGGCACGCCAAATATTGTCGGCCAGGGGCCAATCTGCTGTGAGAGCCCTGGTGTTGCAATGAACTATACTTACGGCGCAAAGGACCTCGGAAGATTAATGAACCCTACAACAGACTGGGTAAACTCAAAATGTATAATGATTGCAGGTTCAAATACAGCAGCCAATCATCCGGTTGAGATGCTCTGGGTCTTAGATGCAAAAGAAAAAGGCACAAAGATTATCTGGATTGACCCGAGATTTAATCCATCCATGGCAAAGGCAGATATTGCAATAAGACTCAGACCAAATACTGATGCTGCGCTTGTTATGGCAATGATAAATGTAATCCTGAAAGAGAATTTATACAATAAAGAGTTCGTAGATAAATGGGTGCATGGCTTGGATGAATGGCGGCCGTTGATTGAAAAGATGCCGCCTGAGAGGGCAGAGAAGATAACATGGGTGCCAAAAGAGACGATTATTCAGGCAGCAAGGATGTTTGCAACGAACACGCCTGCATCAGTATCAGGCTGTCTCGGCACAGCGCAGACATACAATTCAAGCAACATTAATCGCTGCTATGGAATCTTAGTGGCGCTCACTGGCTCAATCGGCGTGCCGGGTGGCGGCTGGAACTGGCTGCACAACTGCCGTCCGCCGCTAAATTACGGAAAGGATTTGGCATCGCTTCCGCCGGTCAAGGCGCCTGTCATATCCGATAAATTAGTCGGCTGGGCAGATGTTTCTGCTGCTAATTTCCCGAATGCAATATTTACACAAAAGCCATATCCAATAAGGGCAGTATGGTGGAACGGAAACATGATGGCGCAGATGCCGTTTACACAGAAGTATGCAGCAGCATTCAAAAAGAATATTGATATAGCAATACACAACTCATTCCATCCAAACTTTACATATCAGCATGCACATGTTGCATTCCCGATAACATCGTGGGTGGAGAGAGAAGGCCTTTGCCATCACGGAAATAACAGATTAATGTCATGGTTCAATCAGGCAATAAAAGAGAACTGGGAGTGCAGAAATGACATAGATGTTATTGCAGGCATAGCAGACAGGGTCTTTGGGAAAGAGGATGGACTGAAGTGGTTCCCATGGAGAAGAAAAGATGACCCGACAAAGATTAATATGGCAGATGCAACAGACTTCTTTAATAAGCAGGAGTCCTTTACAGCAGGATGCACGAAGAAGACGCTTGACCCTGCAACAACGCCAAGGGGCGGCGTAATGTGGCCCGCATTTACAGAAGAAGATGCAATGAGATTTGAATCTGCTGAAGCAAAGGTCAGGGGCGACTATATCATGTATGAAGATAATAAGCCGTTTCCTGAATCTGATCCGCCAAGAAGATTTCCGACGCCGTCAGGCAAGATTGAGGTTGCATCCGATGCAATAAGGGAGCTCGGCTGGGACTATCTGCCGAAACACAGAGAGGGCGGACATACGCCTGTCAGCGATCCAGAGGACTTCAAAGAGCATCCGCTTGTTCTTTGTACTGGAAGGCCGGTGTCCAGCTTCCATGAGATGGGCCACTGGTGGCCATGGACAGACGAGCTTGAGCCAGACCGCTATATTCAGGTTCATCCTGAGCTGGCAAAGGCGCTCGGCATTGAAGACGGCGACTATGTAAAGCTTGAGTCTATGCGTTCAGAGCTTGACGGCTATGCATGGGTAACAGAGGAGACTGACCCAAGGCAGGTCTGGACATACTGCAGTACAGACGAATATCAGCCGTTTGTGCCAGGGATTACAAACAGGAATGTAAGCTGGCTTATTGATGACATCATCACAGACCCTGTTTATAATCAGGCTGAATTCAAGGCGCAGCTTGTCCTTCTGTGGAAAAAGGGGACATCAAGGAAAGAGGCATTGAAGAAGACCCATGAGTTCTTAAAGAAATTCCCGGAATATCAGGTTGACGAGAGCGAGCTTGGCGCCTATGTAAACAAGGTTGCTATGAAGGGCGCGCCAGTATGGGATAAAAAGAGCAAGAAGGTTATCTGGAATGGGAAACAGGCAGAGGATGGGAATGTGCTGCCGTTTACTGAAGACTAATACGGCTTCGTAAAAAGTCCATCTGCTGCGTTGTCGCTTCGGCCTCGCATCCTCACATACTAAAATGTATGCTGCGGTGCGAGTCCTCGCTCCGCCTTGCATCTGGAGCTTTTTACTTTGCCGTTTATAATTGAATTATTATTGTTCATTAGAGGAGGTTAAGATGACAGAATATTTATATAAGGCAGAAGAGGGCTTTGCAGAAAAGAAGGTTCCCCATGAAGGGAGAGAGTCAAGGGTAACCTTAAGAGGCCATTCAAAGCAGTGGCAGATGTTCCATGATCCATCAAGGTGCATTGGCTGCTTTGGCTGCGAGG
>MHEL01000031.1:8550-8869 GCA_001803815.1 Nitrospirae bacterium RBG_19FT_COMBO_42_15
AGGTCCAAGGCAGTGCAGGATTATTCAGGTTGGGCCAAAGGTCATTGGCGGAAAACTAAAGACATCATTTATCTGGACAGCATGCAACCACTGCGACCCTGCGCCATGCGTAGAGGCATGTCCTACAGGCGCAATGCAGAAGAGGACAGACGGCATAGTATTTGTTGATGAGAAGGCCTGTATAGGATGCAAGTCCTGTATTGCAGCATGCCCGTTCGGCGCACCGCAGTTCAATCCTGTTACAAAAAAGATAATCAAATGCGATTACTGCAAGGACAGGGTGGATCAGGGGCTTATGCCTGCATGCGCGACAAAGTGC
>MHEL01000031.1:8907-11869 GCA_001803815.1 Nitrospirae bacterium RBG_19FT_COMBO_42_15
GTCAACTATTTTGAGGGAGAGGCACGCAAAGCATTTGACACAGATTTTGGAGAACCAGAAGACAGGCGCGCCGGTGGTGAGATAAAGAATACAGCTTAAGGATTCGAGGGATGATGATGTTAGGGGTGGGGGTCAGTTGGCATCATATAAACCCTTGAATCCTTGACCCCCTTGTAGATAATTAACCTTCACAGAAAGGAGTATGGATTATGGCTAAGGTTGGAACAATCGTTACAACACCTATAAGGGTTGAGTATATGAATGGCGATTATAATAAGGCATACGACCTCCTTGCAAAGGAGAAGATAGGAATGGTATATAAGACAGTGGCATCTGTTGAGCCTTATCATGCAACAATCCATGTAAATCCAGCAGATGGAGAAAAGGCAAAGCAGCTGCTTTCAAAGGCAGGGATTAAATGGTATCCTCCAGTGCCATTTTATTGATACTGTAAAGAAATATGGTTTTATTTGCGCCTTCAAAAGGGGGGATTATTCCCCCTTTGTTTTTTATGCCTTAGCAGGTTGTTGAAAAACTCTATTTATGCTTCGACAGGCTCAGCATGAACGGAAAAATATACAATGAAATTAATGAGCCAACCGTTCACCCTGAGGTTCTCGAAGGGTGAACAGTGAGTTTTTCAACAGCCTGTTAGGCAGCAGATATAGTTTTTTTGAAATGATGATGTATTAGAATAAAACGCTATGTTATTAAATGAAGAAATAAGAAGAGGGCTTATTGATGTTTTAGGCCAGACGAATTTTTCTATAGAGGGTGAGAGTTACGGCCTGCACAGCGCAGTTGACTCTCTTTCAAGGCTTAAGCCTGATGAAAGGAATGAGGTTTTTAAACACGGGACATTCCTTGCTAAGACAGACCCAAAACTTGCCTTTCATTTTTTTGTGACATCGCCTGAGCTCTTAAAAGAGATAGAGGTTAACCAGCTTCCTTTATGGGTTATCAAAAGGATAGAGCTTTATGATAAAGGCGGGAAGGATGCGGGAAGCAAGGTATTATGCAATAACGGCCTTGAATTTAAAAAGGTTGAAAATATCCTTAGACTTTATGAATATGCCCTTGGAGACGGTCTTATAGTATGCGAAGGCAATGATGCATATACGGATACCCTTTCAATATTTTTACCATCAAGCATTAATATATCAGAAAATGACAGCTTCAATCTAAAGGCTTATAAGGCGATAATCAGCCATAAATACGGACAGGTAAAATACGGAACCTTCAGGCTCAACCTTAATGATATCAAAAATGACGTGCAGCGCCTGAAAAAGAGTTATGGCACTGATGTTAAGAAAGGCGTCTCAGATTTTGAAAATTTCTTCAATCTCTTTCCTGATAAAGAGCTTGCCCTTGATATCTATATGATTCTGGAAAATCAGCGGATAGAAAAGCTGCTCTGCAGGGAATTTAAGGGTTTCGCAAGGGACATTGAGTTATTTAGCAGGATTGCCTTGAAGGGAAGGGGCGATATAAAAGACCTTCCGCCAAAGAAGATGATTGTTGAAGGGCTTTTAAGATGTCTGATAGACTGTGAGAATAGCCAGTATCTGGTGCGCAGTATACCTGAGCTTAAAGAGCTTTTTCCCTTTGCAAAAGGCGTAACAGATGCGCCTGATTCATCCGCTGCAGACTCTGCAAACGCTGCAATCAAAATCTATGAGGCAATTGATGACAGCGCCTCTGGCTCGTATATAAAACTTAACCCTATTTTTTATTATGGCGTTGTTAAGCCTGAGAAGATTACAGAGGTGCAGGAATTTATAAGCAAGACAGTAAGGGATGTAATTAAAGAGTCTAAAGAAGAGGAAGAAAAGAGGGCAAAGTCAAGCTTCTTAAAGGGTCAGGACGACAGGCTTAAGCTCGGCAATAGCGGATGGGATATACAAGGAGAAAAGGAGTTCACAGAAGAAGAAATAGAAAAGATGGGCGGAGACGGCGAATACCTTGTCTTAGAGAAGATGAGAGTTGACAACGTTTCGGATGAAATAAAAGAGAGAATAGAAAAAGAGCTTTCTAACCTTGGTGAAATAGATAACAGTCTTTTGCTTCGCGCCTTTGATAAGGCAGGCCAGAGGTTTAAGGCGAGGTTTCAGAATCCTGAGGCTGATTTGAATATAGATGCTGTTATTGAGAAGGGGCCGAATGTTTTTATATATGATGAATGGGATATTAAAAAGGGAAGATTCAGAAAAGAATGGTGCGCATTAAGGGAGATGACAATTGAGGAAGGAACTGATAAGACTGTGGAAGAGATACAGGCAAAATATTCCCATTTGATTTCTTCTATTAGAAAACAGTTTGAGGCAATGAGGGATGAGGCAAAGAGGCTGCGGAGGCAGAGTTTTGGCGATGACATAGATATAGATGCGGCAGTTGAGATGGCAGTGGATATTAAGGCAGGCTCTGCGCCGTCAGACGGCCTTTACATAAACACAAAAAAAGACAGAAGGGATATGGCAACAGCATTGCTTGTTGATGTCAGCGGCTCAACAAATGGCTGGGTAATTGATACAGAAAAGGCGGCGATGGTCCTTTTTTCAGAGGCGCTAAATAGCATCAAGGATAAATATGCGATCTATGCCTTCTCAAGCAGGACAAGGGCAAACTGCAATTTTTATACAGTGAAGGGTTTTAATGAAAAATATAGCGAGGCAGTTAAGAGGCGGATTGCCGGGCTTAATTCAGGCGATTATACGAGGATGGGGCCTCCAATCAGGCACCTTGCAAATATTTTGGAAAAGACTGATGCAAGAAAAAAGCTGATGATTACTCTGAGCGACGGCAAGCCGGAGGACTATGATGAATATAAAGGCGAGCACGGCATTGAAGATACAAGGATGGCGCTGATAGAGGCAAAGATGAAGGGCATTGCCTCATTCTGCATTACCATTGATAAAGAAGGGGCAAATTATCTGCCGCATATGTACGGCGAGGCGAACTATAC
>MHEL01000032.1:0-492 GCA_001803815.1 Nitrospirae bacterium RBG_19FT_COMBO_42_15
GATGTTAAGGAGGTAAAGATAAAGACCCCTTTTGGCGATCCTTCTGATAAATTTATTCTGGGGACATTAAGCAGAAGGAGGCTTGCATTTCTGCCGAGGCATGGCAAGGGCCACAGGATACTTCCAACAGAGATTAATTTCAGGGCAAATATATATGCTATGAAGAAACTTGGCGTTGAAAGGATAATTTCTGTCAGCGCTGTTGGAAGCATGAGGGAGGAGATAGAACCCGGACATATTATGATTCCAAGCCAGTTTTATGACCATACAAAAAGAAGGATAAGCACATTCTTCGGAGACGGCATAGTTGCCCATGTTGGAATGGCTGACCCTGTATGCAATGGACTTTCTGAGCAGCTCTACAGGTCAAGTATTTCAGTTGGCGCAAAGACGCATAATGGCGGTATATATCTCTGTATGGAAGGCCCTCAGTTTTCAACAAGGGCTGAATCCCTTATATACAGGAAATGGGGTGTGGATGTAATAGGCATG
>MHEL01000032.1:502-5072 GCA_001803815.1 Nitrospirae bacterium RBG_19FT_COMBO_42_15
CAGAGGCAAAGCTCGCAAGGGAAGCTGAAATTTGTTATGCCACAATTGCGCTCTCCACTGATTATGACTGCTGGCATGTATCAGAGGAGGATGTTACAGTTGAGGCAGTGCTTCAGATTATAAAGCAGAATGTTGATACAGCAAAGAGGATAATAAGGGATGCTGTATTGAATATACCAAAGGAGCGGGATTGCCATTGCAAGGATGCCCTTGCAAATACAATTATGACAGACCCAAAGCTCATCCCGCCAAAAACAAAAAAGAGGCTTGAATTGATTATTGGAAAATATATTAAAATGGGTAAGAAAGGAAAGAGGTAATATGAGTCTTCTTGTAGTTGGTTCAGTGGCATTTGACTCTGTAAAGACGCCGTTTGGAGAGGCATCTGAGGTGCTTGGCGGCTCTGCAACATATTTCTCCACTTCAGCCAGTTATTTTACAGATGTAAATTTAGTTGCAGTTGTCGGCGAGGACTTTCCTCAGACCCACATAGACTTCTTAAAGAGCAGGGAAATTAATTTAGACGGCCTGCAAAAGGTTTCTGGCAGGACATTCAGGTGGAAGGGGGAATACGGCTATCAATTGAATGAGGCAAAGACATTAGAGACGCATCTTAATGTATTTCAGAGCTTCAAACCGGTGATACCTGATTCCTACAAATCGTCAAAATTTGTTTTTCTTGCAAACATAGACCCAGAGCTACAGCTTGATGTCTTAAAACAGGTAAAGGGGCCAGAGATTGTCGGCTGTGATACAATGAATTTCTGGATAAGCGGCAAAAAGGACGCCCTCCTCAAAACCCTTAAAGTGGTAGATATACTGATAATCAATGACGGCGAGGCAAGGGAATTGGCAGGGGAGGTAAATCTTTTAAAGGCAGCAAAATGCATACTGTCTTACGGCCCAAAGATTTTGATTATTAAAAGAGGGGAATACGGCTCGCTTTTGTTTAACGGCGCTAATATCTTTGCAGCGCCTGCCTATCCGCTTGAGGCTGTATTTGATCCAACAGGCGCAGGCGATACCTTTGCAGGCGGTTTTATGGGTTATCTGTCAAATACAGGAAACCTCTCTGAACCTGCAATAAGACAGGCGATCATCTTCGGCAGCGTAATGGCGTCATACAATGTTGAGGCCTTCAGCTTAGAGAGGTTCAAAAGCCTTGACTACAAGGATATTGAAGATAGATACAGGGCATTTAAGAAACTAACACATTTTGAAGACCTATAAATAAAGGGGTGGCTATGAAGAGAATCTATTTAAGTTGTGCGGTTGTGCTATTATTCATCTATGCCTGCGGACCTTCGCTTGCCGAGCGCAAAAGGAATGCTGACGCAAACCATAAACTCGGTCTAAAATATTACAGCGAAGGCAATATCCAGTTAGCATATGTGGAATTTCAGAAGGCAATTACTACATATAAGGACGACCGGGATTCCTATTATATGCTCGGCCTGGTAAACAGCAATATGGGCAAACTTGATGAAGCGATTGATATGTATATAAGAGCTTTAAAGATAGACCCTAATTTTTCAGATGCCCATACAAATTTAGGCGTTGCCTATTCAGCACAAAAAAAATGGGACAAGGCAATAGAGGAGTTTAAAAAGGCATTGTCAAATCCGCAGTACCCGTATCCGCAGTCAGCCCATTACAATTTAGGGCTTGTCTACTTAAATAAGAATGAGTATGAAAAGGCATCAAAGGAGTTTGAAACAGCCATAAAGATTCAGCCGAATTTTGAGCCTGCCTATTTTCAGCTCGGACAGATTTATGAGAGGATGGGAAAAAGGAGAGAGGCAATAGTTAATTATTTGGAGGCAATAAAGATAAACCCGGGCCTCGTAGACGCCCACTACTATTTAGGCATTGCATATTATAAGGAAGGTAATAAAAAATTGGCTGCAGAGGAATTTAAAAAGGTAATAGATAGAGCGCCGGATAGTGATTTTGCCAATTCTGCAAAAAATTATCTTAAAGTCTTGAAATAGGTTCTTCTTATGGAGCCATTAGGCGAATACTTAAAGAGAATAAGAAAATCCAGCGATACCTCTCTTGAGGTTGTAGCAGCAAAGACAAAGATTAACATCTCTTATCTTATTGCCATTGAAGAGGGCAGATTTAATAACCTGCCGGGCGAGGTATTTGTAAAGGGATTTTTGCGCTCCTATGCCAGATGCCTTGGTATCGGTGAGGCAGATGTTATTAATAGATATAATCAGTTGAGAAATGAGAACAAGGAGACTGTGCCTCTTGAAAGTAATGCTGAAGGGCTGATACAAAAGGCAGAGGCAGTAAATTTAAACACAAAAAAGATTACTCCAATAATAGTCTCCGCAGCGGTAATCTTTCTTATTATTCTTGCCATCTTCTTTTTTAGCAAAGAAGAACCTGCCAAAAAGGTTGAGAGGCAGGTGGATAAAAAGATAAAAACAGAAAAGACAGAAAAACCAGCAGAGAAGGCTAAGGATGTCATAGAGTCTCCGGTGCAGGCATTAAACAAAAAAGAGGCAGAGCCTCCGCCTCAGCCAAAGACAGAGCAGGTAAAAAAGGAAAACAGGAACCTGACTCTTGTAATTAGCGCTGCTGAACAGAGCTGGCTTATGATAACTATTGATGGCAAGGAAAAGAAGGATATCTTGCTGCAGCATGGTGAAAAGATAAGCCTTAAAGCAGAGAAAAACTTTCTTGTTACACTCGGAAATGCCGGGGGTGTTGATATTGAATTTAATGGGAAAAAGTTAGAGCCATTTGGGCCCAAGGGAAGGGTGGTTTCAAATATCCTGCTGACAAGGGAAAAGATAAGCCGAAAAAAGACAGAGCCAGCAATAAAAGAGACGGATATCCCAAAGGAAAAAAATAATAATGAGGGCGCTCAATCGCCTCCTCAGGATAGTCAGTAGTTTATTAATATGCCTGCCAAAAATAAAAAGATTTCTCAGACACTTAAATTTCTAAAATCACGTATAAAACTCAAGCCGGAGATAGGAATAATACTTGGTTCAGGATTTGGCGATATTGCAGATATTGTTAGAGATAAGCAGATAATACCTTATAGTAAAATTGGCAACTTTCCTGTATCAACTGTAAAGGGACATAAAGGTAATCTGGTATTTGGGAGGATTGCTAATAAACCTGTGGTTATCATGCAGGGCAGGGTGCATTATTATGAGGGCTATTCAATTGATGATGTCGCCTTTCCTGCGCGGGTGATAGCCGGACTCGGCGCAAAGGCATTGATTGTTACAACCTCTGTGGGCGGCATAAATAAGAGATTTAAAAAGGGTGATTTTATGATTATAAATGACCATATAAACCTTATGCCTGAAAACCCCTTAAGAGGGAAGAGGAAAGATGTGTTCATTGATATGTGTGATGCCTATGATAAAGTGCTTCAAGAGATTGCAGTAAAGGCAGGAAAGAAGATTGGGCTTAAATTAAGCAAAGGCGTGCTTGCTGCATTATCAGGCCCATCCTATGAAACACCAGCAGAAATTAATATGCTGCGAAGACTCGGCGCTGATGCTGTTTGTATGTCAACTGTACCTGAGGTTATTATGGCAAGGTATCTTCATCTGAGTGTTCTTGGCATTGCATTAATATCAAATATGGCAGCAGGCATTTCTCCAAAGCCGCTTTCTCATGCAGATGTTGTGCAGGCAGGCAAAGAAAGGATGAAAGAGGCAGCTTGTCTTATAGAAGGTATAGTAAAAGAGATTTAATATTTTGATGTCATTCCTGCGAAAGCAGGAATCCAGTCCTTCGACAAGCTCAGGATGCATGGTGAGCCTGTCGAACCATGGATTCCCGCTATCCTACGCTGTTCTGAAGCTACGGAGTAGCGAAAGACAGCTAAAAACATGCGGGAATGACACTTAAGGATTTTGCGAGTTTTTCAACAGACTGTGAAGATGTGATATTAAATGGATGATAAACAAATAAAATTATTAATTGATAAGGCAATGGCTGCATCACAAAATGCCATCTGCGATTTTTCAAATTTCAGGGTTGGCGCTGCCATCCTATCAAAGGACGGGAGTGTATTTACCGGCTGTAATATAGAGAACAGCTCTCTTACAATGGTAATTTGCGCAGAAAGGGTTGCGCTTTATAAGGCGCTTTCAGAAGGTTGTAAGGAATTTACTGCAATAGCTATAGCAGCAGAGGGGCACGATTTCTGTCCGCCCTGCGGCTCCTGCAGGCAGTTACTCTTTGAGTTCGCGCCAGATTTAAAGGTAATAATGGCAGATAGCAAGAAGAATTATACTATTAAAAAGATAGAAGAACTCCTTCCAATGGCCTTTAAATTTCAGAAAAAATGATACAGATTCTTTTTCTATGCCTTTTTTGCAGATTTTTCAGCAGTCTTCTGGAGGCGGTGAGCCTTTTTCTTCTCCAGCAGTCTCTTTTGCCGCCTTCTTCGCCTTCTTGCTAATTCCTTGTCCTTTGCCCGCATTTTTACTCCTTTTGTTTATTTTAAATACGAGTGATATATTTACATTAATTAATGACTTTTTGCAAGGGAAAAATAAAAGATGAAATCTAAACTACTGATAATAGCAAATCCAGC
>MHEL01000033.1:0-4464 GCA_001803815.1 Nitrospirae bacterium RBG_19FT_COMBO_42_15
CAGAGGCCATGCTTCCCTCTGCGATGTTCTGCACACCGCTCCGCGCTGCCTGCACCATCTGGTCATGAGTGCGCGACCGTCTGTCAATGAAACGGTTACAGAAAACCACAGTGGCGTCATACACTATCTCCGCAGTCTGATAAGACCTCAGATTGCGGTATCCGCCGTGAGGGGGGATTAGGGTTGATGTTGGTTTTTGGGGTTTATTGTTCATTGTGATTTCCTGTAAACTCGAAGAGATTATTATGCGCGATGCAGGGGCGGCCAGCACGGTAGAAAAAGTTATGGAACCATGGAATTTGTGCAGCAAGCTGCTGCACAAATTGTTTGTCAGGATACGCTTCAGCAAATGCCCGCATGTATTTGAGATTGCGTGGCGAAAAGCCCTTCATTTCAGGGAATTCTCTGCTAAGGTCATGGGCCAAATGGTCTATAATCTTTGAACCCCATCCTTCGTTCCGCTGACGTTGGAGAATCTGCCGTCCAATTTCCCAATAGAGTAGGACTAATTCCCTGTTTGCAGCAAGTCCTGCTCTTATTTGAGCAGAACGAATTTTTGCCTTCAGGTCTTCAAGCAGCTTCGCATAACCTGACGCCGATTTTATCAATTGTGCAAGAGGTTGTTGCACAATTTCAGGCTTTTCTTGTTTCTGTTTTTTTCTATTTACCATCCCTCAACCCCTTCAAATTTCCCATGCCTGTTTCTGAAAGAGCGAGGCGCCGCCTCGCCCCTACATAATCATTTAATTATACATCATGTCCTGTTTTTCTACTGCTTGATATTTTATACCTTGCGCCTCTTTCCCTCACACGAAGCCCGATTTTCTTTTGCTTTGGCTCAGTAAATGCCCATGGCAAAAAACGAGGATCGCGATGCTTTTGTGAACCGGTCACAATTTGTGACCTCAAACCTGCAATCCAAATTTTTTCAAATTACTCTTTGGATTTATTTTTGTCTATTTTCTTTTTGCTGCCTATTCTACACCCAAAGATTAGTTCTTCCCATAATAAATAGTCTTTATCAGGGCATCCTTTTAATCCTCAAGCCGCCTGCCGGTAAGTTTAAGATAGACTGCTTCAAGATTCCCTCCGTGTGCCTTCATTAGATTAGTCGGCGAGTCAATGACAACAACCCTGCCTAAGTCCATGATTGCCACCCTGTCGCAGAGCCTCTCTGCCTCTTCCATATAATGCGTTGTTAGTATAAGTGTTGTGCCTTTTGATTTTAATTGCCTTAGTTTTTCCCATACTGATAGCCTGCTGTGCGGGTCAAGGCCTGTTGTGGGCTCATCAAGTATCAGAAGCTCAGGATTATTCACCAGCGCCCTTGCAAGTAGAAGCCTGCGCTTCATCCCGCCGGAGAGCTCTTTTATATTTACATCTGCCTTTTCCCGCAGCTCCACAAAATCAAGAAGCTCCCATGAAATCTTTGAAGAGTCTTTCTTAGGGATATCAAAATATCGCGCATAGACAATCAGGTTTTCAAGCACTGAAAAATCAGGGTCAAGATTATCCTCCTGCGGCATCACGCCTATACGCGCCTTTATCTTGCCGGGGTTTTTTGTTACATCCATGTCAAAGACCTTCACCTCTCCGGCAGAAGGCGGCATAAAGCAGTAGATAATGCCCATCACTGTTGTTTTGCCAGCGCCATTCGGCCCAAGAAAGCCAAAGCACTCCCCTTTTGCAATCTCAAAGTCAATATTATCCACTGCCTTTAGATCGCTATAATATTTTGTCAGGCCTTTTGCTGTAATGATATTCATAACAATCCTATTTAAGCAGCTTTAACATCTCATTAACATCAGTGGTTGGAAGTTTGCAATTATAATCCTGGCACACATAGGCAGTTGCCTTGCCGTCTATGCATAACAGGTTTTTAGTAAATTCTGCCATGCGGGTTATTTCCGGAGATTCTTTATCGCATGGCCGAAAAAGGATTACCATATTCGGCAAAAATTGCCTTTTCAGCGCATTTAGCATATCCTTTGCATCATCCTTATTAATATCTCCTGCAATAACTACCTCATGCGCCGGCCCAAGCGCGAAATTCAGGGCAGACATAAAAAAGGTGTGGCTATGAGGCGACTGCAAAACAACCTTTGAAAAGCAGCGGTTGATCTGCGATGCCTTCTGCTCCAGCGCCTGATTTCCTGTCATGCGTCCGAGGCGGAGGAAATTCAGCATGGCAACAGAGTTGCCAGACGGCATGGCTCCATCATAGATTTCTTTCTTGCGAATAAGCACAACCTCGGCATCATCAGAAGTTAAATAAAAACCTCCCTTATCTTTATCCCAGAAGTGATTAATCAGGATATTACTAAATTCCAACGCTGATTTTAAATATGAAGCCTCAAATGTCGCATCATAAAGCTCTATCAGCCCCCAGATGAAAAAGGCATAGTCATCAAGGAAGCCTGATAATGCAGCCTCGCCATCCCTGCAGCGGTGATACAACCGTCCGTTTTCATCACGCATCTTTTTAAGTATAAAATCTGCCGCCCTTTTTGCAGCTTCAATATATGCGGGTTCATTAAATACCATTCCGCCTTTTGCCAGAGCTGCAATCATCAGGCCGTTCCAGTCAGTTAATATCTTGTCATCCTTATGCGGGTGCACCCGTTTCTCTCTTGCAATAAAAAGCCTCTGCCTTGCCGCCTCAATACGATTTTTAAGCTCCGCCTCTGTAGCATTAAAATCAGCAGCCATCTCAGCAAAGGGTCTTTTAAGATACAAAATGTTTCTCCCGTTTCTTATCCCTGTTGCTTCATCTGTAAAATTCCCTTCTTCCTCTAAATTAAACACCCTGATAATAAGCTTAGCATCATCTTCACCAAGAAGATTGCGAACCTCTTCTGTTGTCCAGAGATAGAATTTCCCTTCCTCCCCTTCACTGTCAGCATCCTCTGCAGAATAAAATCCGCCGTCCTTATCTGCCATGTCCCTTAAGACGTAGTTAAAAATCCCCTGCGCTGTCTTTTTGTATTCCTCTTTGTCTGCTGCCTGATATGCCTCTATATATGCCATTGCTATCAATGCCTGGTCATATAACATCTTTTCAAAATGCGGCAGAAGCCATTCGCTGTCCGTAGAGTAGCGGTGAAAGCCAAAACCAACATGGTCGTAGATGCCTCCGCAGCGCATGCCTTGAAGGGTCTTTTCTGCCATTAAAAGAGCCTGCGCATCGCCTGCCCTTTTCCAGCAGCGAAGCAGAAATGTAAGATGATGCGGCGTTGGAAATTTTGGGGTATAACCAAAGCCGCCATGCCCTGCATCAAAGATCTGAGACAGCCTTTCAAATGTTTCTTTAATTGCAGCCTCGCCAAGCTCTTCCTCCCCCTGAATCTCTGAGGCGCTGGAGAGCGCATAAGTAATTTTTTCAGCCGAGTCCATTATATCTTTACGCCGTAATTGCCATAGCTCCTTTACATTTGCAATGAGATCAAGCATCCCCATGCGGCCGAATCTGCTCTCCTTTGGTATATATGTTCCTGCAAAAAACGGCCTCTTATCAGGGGTTATAATGATAGTAAGGGGCCAGCCTCCGCTCCCTGTTATCATCTGGCAGACAGCCATATAGGCGCTGTCTATATCAGGCCTCTCCTCGCGGTCAACCTTTATACACACAAAGGTCTCATTCATAAGCCGCGCAACATCTGCATCCTCAAATGACCCCTTTTCCATTACATGGCACCAATGGCATGTGGAGTAGCCGATTGAGAGGAAAATAGGCTTGTCTTCTTTGGCGGCCTTATTAAATGCCTCATCTCCCCATGGATGCCAGTCAACAGGGTTATATGCATGTTGAAGCAGGTAGGGGCTCTTCTCTCTTATCAGCTTATTGGGAGGCCTATTATTTTTTTCAGACTCATTAACCATCCTGCTTAATAATATCATATCTAAACCCGCTTGCATATCCTTTGATTTAGGGATATAATCACCCTGAAATAAAGAGGAGTAATATGGATCTTTTTGATGCTATAAAAGGAAGAAGGAGCATAAGAAAATTTAAGGATGCGCCTGTTAAAGACAGCGATATTATAGCCATAATTGATGCGGCAAGAAAGGCGCCGAGCCCGGGCAATTCACAGCCATGGCACTTTATAGCAGTTAAAAATAAACCCCTCATAAAACAGATGGCAGAGGCTGTGAAAAAGGCAACAGATCAGCTTATAGCATGGAGCAAGGATGAAAAGGCAAAAAAGAAATTAGAAAACTATAAAAAAAGCTACTACACATTATTTGAAAATGCGCCTGTAACTATTGTTGCGCTTACAGAGCCATATATATCTGATACAGAGATTATATTAAAGGAGCAAGGCTTTAATCAGGAAGAGATTTTGCTGCGAAGACCATTGCCTGGGTTACAAGGCGTATCCGCTGCAATACAAAATTTGATTCTTGCTGCGCATGCGCTTGGCTATGGCACATGCTGGATGACAGGGCCGATAATAGCTGTGCATG
>MHEL01000033.1:4482-7532 GCA_001803815.1 Nitrospirae bacterium RBG_19FT_COMBO_42_15
ATATAAATCCGCCAAAATACCCTATTGCGTTAATCCCCATTGGCGTACCTGACGAGTCGCCAGCAGAAAGGCCGAGAAAGGGGATTGAGGAGATAATGAGTATTATTGAATAATAAATTCTAAATACGAAGCGCTAAATCCTAAACAAGCACAAATGATCAAAATACAAAATTCAAAACATTTAAAATTTGAATTTGGAATTTTGAATTTGTTTAGAATTTAGATATTAGGATTTAGAGTTTCTGACTATTAGGAGGTTTTTTTATGAAGGCGCTTATATTACAAAATGCAAGCCATGAAGGGCCGGGAACAATTGAGAATTATCTTAAAGAGAATAATATTGCATATACCACTGTTGACCTTTCAAAGAAGGGCTATAAGATTTCAGACCTTTCAGATTACAATGCCCTGATAGTAATGGGCGGACCAATGAATGTATATGAAACAGATGAATTCCCATATCTGATTGAAGAAGAAAAGATTATAAGAACAGCTATTGAAAAGAACCATCTTGTATTAGGAATATGCCTTGGCGCTCAGATGATGGCAAAGGCTTTGAGCGCAAAGGTTACGAAAGGAAAGACAAAGGAGATAGGCTGGTATGATATAGCTCTCACTGATGACGGTTTAAAAGATAAAGCCCTTGGGCCGCTTGGAAAAGATATAAAGGTCTTTCAGTGGCATGGGGATACATTTGATATGCCGTCAGGCGCTGTAAGGCTTGCTGGCTCAGAATTATTTCCCAATCAGGCATTCAGATACGGCAAGAGGGCGTATGCCTTGCAGTTTCATCTTGAGGTTACAGAGGATATAATAAAAGACTGGATAAAGCACGGAGAAGCAGAGCTGAAGCCATTACAGGGTTTAATTGACCCCCAAAAAATAGTTGAGGACAATAAAAAATATATTAAGGGATTTGAAGAGAGGGGAAGGCAGTTTTATAAAAACCTTTTTAAGGAGTAAAGCAACAAGAAATTGTATGCATGAAGCAGAAATTTGGTACAACAAAATAAGAGGCGAAAAGGCGGCAGAGGCATTGAAGAAAAATGGCTTTGATGCTGTTTTTTTTAATACAAAGGAAGATGCTGCTCCAAAAATATTGGATGCGATTCCAAAGGATGCAAAGGTTGCTGTTGGCGGCTCAATGACAATAAGGGAGCTTGGCCTAATTGAGAGGCTTGCCGCAAGAGGGAATAAGGTTACACATCACTGGATACCGGGGTTGACGCCAGATGAGGATTTACGCCTAAGAAAAGAGCAGATAATATCTGATGTGTTTCTTTCAAGCAGCAATGCAATAACATTAAAGGGGGCTTTGATAAACACAGATGCGGTAGGCAATCGTATATGCGCGATGACCTTTGGGCCAAAGAAGGTTATTATAATTGCAGGAATAAATAAGATTGTGGATACCATTGATGATGGGTTAAAGAGAATAAAAATTGTGTCGCCGATGAATAACAAGCGTCTCGGTTTAGACCTGCCCTGTGTTAAGCAGGGCAAGTGCGTTGACTGCAATGAACCTCATCGCTCCTGCCGCGTTACAACCATTATGGAAAGAAGACCGAGTAAGACAGATATTTCTGTTTTTATAATCGGAGAAAAGTTGGGGTTTTAGTGTGAATTACAGGAGAGGATTAAGGCGAGGATGAAAAATCTTAAAAGCTTCTCATCGCCAGAACTTGAAGCCTTCCTTATCTCCCTCGGCATGAAGAGATACCGTGCAAATCAAGTCTATCAATGGCTGTATCAGAAAGGCGCTGCATCCTTTGACGAGATGACAAACCTCTCTAAAGAAGAGAGGACAGCTCTAAATGAAAAGGTATATATAAGCAGCCTCATATTAATCAAAAAACAGACAGCATCAGATGGAACAGAAAAATATCTCTTTGAGCTTGAGGATGGAAACAGGATTGAGTCTGTTCTTATACCTGATGAGAAGAGGCTCACCCTCTGCATATCAACACAGGTCGGCTGTTCAATGGGATGCAGATTTTGCCTTACAGGCAAGGGTGGATTAAAGCGAAATCTTGAGGCGCATGAGATTGTTGATCAGGCGCTTGCTGTAAAAGGGCTTTTGAACAAACGAATCACCAACATCGTCCTCATGGGTATGGGCGAACCATTGGCAAATTACGACAATACTATAGCTGCGCTGAAAATACTCCTTGATGAAAAGGCATTAAACTTCTCAAGCAGAAAGATAACGTTGTCAACTGCCGGATTGATACCGCAGATAGATAAGCTCGGCAAGGAAGGCGTAAAAGTTAACCTTGCCATATCATTAAATGCCGCTACAGATGATGTCCGCAATAAGATAATGCCCATAAACAAGAAATATCCTATTAAAGAACTTATTGCCTGCTGCAAAAGATTCCCCCTGCCAAAGAGAAGGCGGATTACCTTTGAGTATGTAATGCTAAAGGATATAAATGATACAAAAGAAGACGCAGAGAGGCTCTGCAAGTTATTAAAAGGCGTCCCGTGCAAGGTGAATCTGATACCATTTAATGAATATGAAGGCTGTGAGTTTAAAAAACCGGATGAGAAGAGTGTTGAAAGGTTCAGGGGAATATTAATAGAGCATCATATTATGTCAATAACAAGAAAGAGCAAAGGCGCAGAAATTTCAGCAGCATGCGGGCAGTTGAGAGGAAGCAATTAATTTTTTTAAAAAACCGGATATATTATGTATTCCTAATCTTAAATTCCATTGCAATTATACTTAAATTATATTAGTATGTTATGCTTCTAAATTGTGCTTGTATCATAATCATTTCTTTATAAAAAGGAGGTGCCATAAATTGTTTCGGATTCTTAAAAAAGAGGTTTTCTCGCCAACAGTCAAAAAATTTACCATTCAAGCCCCTGAGATTGCAAAAAAGGCAGGGCCAGATCAGTTTATTGTCCTTCGCATTGATGAAAAGGGAGAACGGATCCCGCTCACCATATCAGATGCAGACGCTGAAAAAGGGACGATTGCCACTGTATTTCAGGAGGTCGGCAAGACAACCATCCAGCTCGGAAGCCTTAAAGAAGGCGACTCTATA
>MHEL01000033.1:7551-9161 GCA_001803815.1 Nitrospirae bacterium RBG_19FT_COMBO_42_15
TCGGCACGCCGGCGCACATTGAGAACTACGGCACAGTTGCATGTATTGGCGGCGGCGTTGGAATTGCGGTGCTTCCTCCGGTAGTAAAGGCGCTAAGAAATAAGGGCAACAAGGTTATAACTATCCTTGGCGCAAGGACAAAGGAGCTGCTTATTCTTGAAGATGACCTAAAAAAGATAAGTGATGAGCTCCTTATTGTAACTGATGACGGAAGTTATGGAACAAAGGGCTTAGTAACAAATGAACTTGAAAGGCTTGTTAAAGAATCTGTAAAGATAGACCTTGCAATTGCCATCGGCCCTCCGGTAATGATGAGGGCTGTATCTAATCTTACAAAAAATTATAACATCAGCACTGTTGTAAGCCTGAATTCCATTATGGTTGACGGCACAGGCATGTGCGGGGCATGCAGGGTAACAGTCGGCGGCAAAACAAGGTTTGCCTGTGTTGACGGCCCTGAGTTTAATGCCCATGATGTTGACTTTGATGAGCTTATTAAGAGGCTGGCAATGTACAAGGAAAACGAAAAGCTTGCTGTTGAATATTATAAAACGCATCATCAGGGACATCATCATAGCTGCTGCTGATTAATTAAATCCTAAATTTGAAAGCGAATCTGAGAATAGACTCATAATATTCAGGAGGACTATTAATGACAGAAACAACAAAACCAAAAAAAGAGAAGCTGCCGAGGCAGTCAATGCCTCATCAGGACCCTATGGTCAGAAAAAGAAACTTTGATGAGGTGGCGATCGGCTATACCGAGGAATTAGCGCTATCAGAGGTAACAAGGTGCATCCAGTGCAAAACCCCAACATGCATTCCGGGGTGCCCGGTTGAAATAGACATCAAGGGATTTATACATTTAATTGCGCAAAAAAAATATATTGAGGCAGCCCATTTAATAAAAGAAAAAAGCTTCCTGCCGGCAGTCTGCGGCAGGGTCTGCCCGCAGGAAGACCAGTGCGAGAAGGTCTGTGTTATCGCAAAGAAACATACGCCTGTTGCAATCGGCAGGCTTGAAAGGTTTGTTGCAGATTATGAGGCAGCGCATGGCGAGGCGATTCTTCCTAAACTTCCTCCTTCAACAGGAAAAAAGATTGCTATTGCAGGCGCCGGGCCTTCTGGATTAACAGTTGCCGGAGATTTAATAAAACTCGGGCATAAGGTTACAGTATTTGAGGCCCTGCATGAACCGGGCGGCGTCCTTGTTTACGGTATTCCTGAATTCAGGCTTCCAAAGGCAATTGTAAAGCGAGAGGTAAATTTCCTCAAAAAATTAGGCGTTGAATTTAAATTAAACTATGTTATTGGCAAGATAAAAACCGTTGATGAATTATTAGGGGTTGACGGATATGACGCCGTGTTCCTTGGAAACGGGGCCGGCCTTCCAAAATTCATGGGAATACCCGGCGAAAACCTAAACGGCGTCTATTCTGCAAATGAATATCTGACAAGGGTCAATCTGATGAAGGCATATAAATTCCCTGAATATGATACGCCTGTTATTAAAGGCAGGAGGGTTGCTGTGGTAGGCGGCGGAAATGTGGCAATGGATTCAGTAAGGACAGCTTTAAGGCTCGGCGCTGAAGAGGCAATGATAATCTACC
>MHEL01000033.1:9190-11948 GCA_001803815.1 Nitrospirae bacterium RBG_19FT_COMBO_42_15
AGGGAAGAGGTAGAAAATGCCCACGAAGAGGGTGTTATATTCAAAAACCTCACAAATCCTGTAAGAATAATCGGCGATGAAAAGGGATGGGCAAAGGCGCTGGAGTGTTTGAAAATGGAGCTTGGCGCTCCTGATGAATCAGGAAGAAGAAGCCCTGTCCCTATAAAAGGCTCGGAATTTCAGGTGCCTGTTGATGTAGTAATAATCGCCATTGGCACAAGCGCTCAGCCATTGATTGCAGCAAGCGCAAAAGGCATGGAGGTAAACAAAAGAGGATATATAGTTGTAGACGAGGAGACAGGCAAGACGACAAAAGAGGGCGTCTATGCTGGCGGCGACATAGTAACAGGCGCTGCGACTGTCATTCTTGCCATGGGCGCAGGCAGAAAAGCTGCGAAGGCGATACATGAGTATGTTATATCAAAAAATCCGAAATCCTAAATACGAAGCACCAAACAATGTCAAAATTCTGAGCTTAAATGTTCAAAACTTTTTTGAATTTTGGTCATTATAATTTTGGATTTGTTTAGAATTTAGATATTGGGATTTGTGATTTTATAGGGGCGGGGTCACCTCGCCCCTTTTTACCTCTCTCCCCACTTCAGTTTCTTTCTCAAAACCTCATAATAGTTTTTCTCCGGGGAGCGGATAAGCTTTATCCTTGCCTCTGCTGAATGCACCTCTACTATATCCTCTTTCTTTAATGAAAAACCTACCTGACCATCAAATGTAACCATCGCGCCCTCGTCCTCTGTTTTTAGTATTGCCTCTATTTTTACATTGGAAGGGATTACGATCGGCCTGTTTGTCAATGTATGAGGACAGACCGGCGTAAGCATAATAGCGCTTACAGTGGGATGAATTATCGGCCCTCCGGCAGAAAGGGAATATGCAGTAGAGCCTGTAGGCGTGGATATAATCAGTCCGTCGCCCCTTAAGGATGTAACAAACTGGCTGTTAACAAATATGTCAAGTATTATCATCCTTGCGACAATCCCGTGATTTATAACAATATCGTTTAAAACAGGGGATTGGGCAAGCGTTTCGCCCTGGCGGTGTATGTGGGTCATGAGCATCATCCGCTCATCAATAATAAATTCGCCGTTAATCACCTTCTCAAGAGTCGGATAAAGCTCATCAAGCGTAACCTCTGTTAAAAAACCAAGCCCTCCGAGGTTTACGCCAAGGATAGGAATCCCCTTTTCTATTGTAAGCCTTGCAACGCCAAGCAGTGTGCCGTCTCCTCCAAGGACGATTATCATATCTACAAGGGAGGCAATCTGCGATTTTTGATATTTTGATTTAATATTCACTATGTTTGCTGTATCAACATCTAAAACAGCCTCAATCTTATGCGACTCAAGCCATGTAATAAGTTTATTTAAGACATCCTTTGCCTCTGGTTTACGCGGTTTTATAATTATTCCTATCTTTTTCATAATATCTCCCTGCCTGCCTATAATTTCTTTTATTTTACCTGTTTTTGAAAAACCTGTCAATTTAGTCTATCAGCCGCCGAATAAAAATATTGACAATCTTCTCAAAATTATAATAATATACATACTTATACTTGAGAATAAAAGTCGGGCAAATGCTATAATTTGTATAAGTTTCCTTTATAAAATAGGAGGATAAGATGGTTCCTGTAAAAAAAATAATGACAAAAGAGGTCTTAATGATTAATGAAAAGACCTCGATAAAAGAAGTGGCAAGTATGATGAAGACTAAAAAAATTGGAAGCATCTTAGTAGAAAAAAACAATGAAGTCATAGGAATTGTTACAGAAGCAGATATTGTAAGGCGTCTTGTAGCAGAGGAGAGAGACCCCAATACCACATTAGTAAAGACTATAATGAGCAGCCCTCTGCTTACCATAGACGCAGAGATGTCTATAATTGACGCAAATGATATGATGGACAAGAATCGTGTCAGGCACCTTGCAGTCAAGGAAGAGGGAAAGATTGTCGGCTTGGTCTCATGCAGGGATGTTATGCATCCAATATATATGGAAGGCGAGGAGTGGTAACAGTAACAGCTTCGCAAAAAGTCCGTCTGCTGCGTTGTAGCGCAACCTCTGCGCAAAACGCTGCCCGACAAATACAATAACTATGGAAAAATTTGAATTTGAGGAGGTCTTGGCAAATGAGTGAAAAGGATGTAAAAGAAAATAAGAGTGAAATTACAAGGAGAAAATTTTTTCTCTTTTTCGGCTGGTTTGGATTAATATCTTCCTTAGCAGGCAGTGCGCTGGGTTCGGTAAGATTTATGTTTCCAAATGTCCTGTATGAGCCGTCAACCAAATTCAAGATAGGCAAGCCTGCAGACTATCCCCCAAACACTGTAACCTTTGTGCAGGACAAGAATCTCTTTGTTGTTCGCGGAAAGGACGGCGTTCAAGGAATAAGAATAATATCCTCTGTATGCACGCACATGGGCTGCACCCCAAAATGGGTGGAGGCAAAAAATCAGTGGGAGTGCCCCTGCCACGGCAGCGTATTCAATCTTAAAGGAAATGTTATTGCAGGACCTGCGCCAAAACCATTGCCATGGTATAAGGCTTCAATTGCCAGTGATGGAAAGATTATTGTTGATTCAAAAGAGTATGTAAAATCTGACTATCAGATTAAGGTTTAATATTGTAAGGGCGCAGCATGCTGTGCCCTCTTAGGAGGAGAAAAGTTGATGAAAAAAAACAGTCTGCTTGACCTGCTCACAAATAACCGCTTCTATAAATCTATATTCAGGCACGGTTACCCGG
>MHEL01000034.1:0-5175 GCA_001803815.1 Nitrospirae bacterium RBG_19FT_COMBO_42_15
ATGGGCACTGTTGTGGAAGGTGATATGGAGAAGATATTTGAGCTTATAAAGAAATGCCACAATGAAGTCTTGAAAAACTCTGAGAGGGTCTTGACATCTATTACTATTGATGATAGAAAAGGGGCAGTTGATAGTATAAATAGAAAGGTTGCTGCCATAGAAAAGAGGGTAGGTAAGGAACTGAAGAAGTGACAAAAATTGGCGCACAGATTGTTAAAATTTGTTAATACTGTGTGATTTTTTTGTTATAGTTTTGTATAATGATTGAATCTTAAAGAAGAATTTGTAGTGGTTTTAAGGAACAGAATTTGCAAAGATAAAGGAGTGGTTCAGTAGAGAGGTTTAAAATGACTATTAAAGAGTGTCTTAAGGCATTAGAAGGAAAGCATATTGGCAACAGGATGCGGGCAATTAATGCCTTGAGTAAGATTGATAATAAAGAGGCAAAGTCAATACTTGCATCTATTGCGAATAATGCTGGCGAAAAGCCGTATATCAGGCATTACGCAAGAAGGGCTGTTCAAACAGCTTCACCAGCCTCAAGTTATCAGCAGCTAATTGCAGGGTATGAGCCAGAACGGTTCATATCAGGTATTATAATGCCGCAGAAACGGCTGTTTCTAAATAGGGTATTAATTACAGGCGGATTCCTTTTCTTGGTGATGCTCTCATTTTTATATATAGATTATGGCGCTGTTTCAGAGGTCTCAGGAAGGCAGAGCGAAAATTTAATTGAGAATGATAAAAAAGATGAGACGCTGAAGGTAGAAGTTTCTGGACTCAATCCTTACAGGCTTTTTGAATTGGCAGAGAACACCTACAAGGTTGATGCAGCCATGATTGAATCCCTCTGGTTTCAGGAATCATCAATGGGCAGGAACCTTGGTGATTACAGGATACTTGATGTATATAAGATTAAAAAAGATGATTCACAAGAGGTAAAGGAATGGAAAAAGAAGGAGAGGAAGGCGTTTATTGCAATATGCAAGGCAAACGGCTTTGACAGCAGAAAGCAGTTCGGAGGAAGATACGGAGAGATGGGGCCGTTCCAGTTTATTCCGAGCACATGGCTTGTGTACGGCAAGGATGGAAACAACGACGGCAGGGCAAATCCATGGGATATGGCGGATGCCGTGACTACTGTGGCGTCTTATCTAAAACTTTATGGTTATAAAAAAGAGGACTTTAACAGAATTAAAAGGGCGATTGCATATTATAATCAGAGCCCTAAGTATTTTGATTTACTTCAAAGAAACGCAGGATTATTTGGACTGGATATTAAGCAGGGTTATTTCTCAAAGTAGTAGCCGCATTCAAAATTTACATCAGCTAAGTCTTTTTCATCTATAGGAAATGCAATACACTGTTTTGGCCTTCCATTGTGGTATATCTGGCACCAGATATTTTCGCCTGTGCCCTTTAAGAAAGGGCAGCGGTAAACAAGACGGCAGCAGTTACCGCACTGGAGGCACTCGCCTCTGCGTTTTGTCTCCTGCTCCTTTAAATAATCTTCCCTGAGATTGCATATTACGAGTCTTCTGACCTTGTTTTTCAGTTTTGTGATTATACCTGTAGTATACCTGTCTTGATTCTCTAAAGCCACCTTTTCACTCCATTAATAACAGATTCTGTTGCCACTACAAATATCAAGATTCTGAAAACTTATTCAAGGATGCCAAATAAAAAAAACCATATTATAATACACATCATTGGATGGTTTGTCTATAAAAAAATATTTTTTTCACATTATTATTTTTTTAGGTTTTTTCGGCCTTTTTACAGCTATTACTGCAACAACAGCTATTAATATTAGAATAAAGGCTGCTAAAGATATATATAAAATACTGCTGTTTACAGCTATTACAGTATCTGAAGCCTTTGCATCAGGGGAAGTTTTGGGGATAATCCTTGATTTAATTGCAGCAAATCCGCTTTTTTTTGTTTTAATTTCTTCTTTTTTGCCAGCTCCGGCAGCATCAGGCTTATCTTTTTTATCTTCTAAAAATACAGGAATCTCTTTAGTTTTTGGATTAGCGCTGCCTATTAAAGCATCTGCTCCTTTTTCAACAGGCTTAGGCGCCTCTGCTAACATAACAGGCTCTTTTTCAAATCTGATAGCGCTAAAAAAACTTTCCGCGCTGCTTTTTGTATTATCTGTGTCTATCATAACCGATACCTTGCCGACTAAGGGCGGTTCTTCATTAAACAGCATCTTATAATCTGCATAAACATTCCTTTTCTCCTCAAGCCACTCGCCGAGCCTTTCTTTTCCGCTCCGGAGGACAATATATTTTGTATAGGAGTATTTCGTGCTTGTTATGACTGAACCTGCAGGCGCAGAAGTTTCCCATATATACCCGACAACCCTGCTGTTTATCATTGCCGGGAATTTTGGAAAGACTATATATATTTGTGCTGCCTGATCATCGGTCTTGCGATTTCTGACATCAGCGCCGTCAGGAAGACTTGAAACCTTCCATCTCCATGTTATTACCGGGTATTCTTTTATATTGAAATTGAGCTCTTTATGAAGGGCAAAGCTGTTTTTACTGCTTTTTAAATGGATAAAGGGGATTCCATCTTCATTTTCAAAAATGATTTCGCCTTTTCCTTTCCACTCCTTTAATTCCCATCCTTTTGGAATATTGCTGTTTTTCTCTTGAGTGAAGTCTGCTGTTATTGCAGCATAAGAAGGGGATGAAACAATTGCAACTATTAATAATGAAAATAAAAATCTAATCATGCCTCACCAAACTGCGAATATATTATCATATTAATTAATATGTTGCCATATAATTCTAAAATAAATTTTTGTGGTATAATTAACTTGAAAACAGGCAGTTTATAGGATAGATTTAAGTTTTATTAAGGAGAGAAGAGATGGTTTTTGAATCAGGCGACAACGGCAATGGAAGAGGCTCATTTAACGGGCAGATATGGGCTATTGGAGGCGGCAAGGGCGGAACCGGAAAAAGCCTCATTACCTCAAATCTTGGCATCTGCCTTTCAAGGGCTGGAAAAGAGGTATTATTGGTTGATGCAGATTTAGGCGGCGCCAATCTACATTCCTGTTTAGGCACATCTTTTCCAAATGTAACACTTTCGGATTTCATCAGAAAAAAGGTCCCAAGCATCAAGAATGTAACTATAAATACTGGAATCCCGCATCTGAGCCTTATAAGCGGCGCAGAGGACTATCTTGAGGTGGCAAATACGAATTATGCACAGAAGATGCGGCTTCTAAAGCAATTGACATATGTAGAAAGCGATTACATCCTTTTAGACCTTGGCGCTGGAACATCCTTTAATACACTGGATTTCTTTCTGATTGCAGACTGCGGCATAATTGTTGTTACACCAGAGCCTACATCTATTGAAAATGCATACAGATTCATAAAGAGCGTATTTTACAGGCGGCTTAAGAGGATAGTGAACAATCATGGCATCCGTGAGATTATTGCCGAGGTAATGGACAGGAAGAATGAGCTCGGGATAAAGACGCCGATAGAGCTGATAAGCCATATTGAGGTTATTGACAAAGCAATAGGCCAGAGGTTTAAGGAAGAGGTGCTTAAGTTCAAGCCGAAGCTGATAATAAATAGCGTCAGGACAAGGGGTGATATTAACATAGGTTTTTCAATAAAGAGCACATGCCTTAAATATTTTGGGATAAATATGACTTATGTTGGTTATGTTGAATATGATGAAAGCATCTGGCAGGCAGTGCGCCGGCGCCGGCCTTTTTTGCTTGAATATCCCAATTCAAGGCCTGCAAAGTGCATGGAGAGGATTGCCAAAAATATAATTATGAATAAAGAATTAGATGAAGAATTTATATTATGAAGAAATTTAATAATCAGAATTATTATGAAATTTTAGAGGTAAAGGAGGATGCCTCATATAAAGAGATAGAGGACGCCTATAAAAGGGCAAAAGAGACATACAGCGGAGAGTCGCTTGCCACCTATTCCCTTTTTACTGCAGAGGAGTGCAAGGAGATATTATATGCTGTTGAAGATGCGTACAGGATATTAAGCTTTAGCAAGACAAGGGAAGAATATAACAAGAGGTTGGCTGCCGGCCTTAGTGTTGAGGACCTTGAGCCCACTCATATTGAAGAACCTGCAAAGACAGCGCCTCCGATTGTTGCTGAATCATGGAAGGAGATTGCTCCTGAGAATAAGGAAACTATGCAATGCGCCCCTGCGCCAATTAAAACTGCTGTTGAGATGCCAAAGGCAGTGCAAACAAATAAAGAGGCAGAGTCTTTTGAAGGCGTTGAATTCAGGGGGAGCATACTCAAGATAATCAGAGAGAGAAGGGGTATAAGCCTTAATCTTGTTGCAGAAAAGACAAAGATAAATATAAATTATTTAGAGAATATTGAAGCAGAAAAATATCACCAGCTTCCTGCAGAGGTCTTTTTAAAGGGCTATCTCTTCCAATACGCAAGGTTCCTCGGCATTGATGCAAAAAAGGTGGTGGAGGACTATATGAGGTTTTATAGCTTCAATAACGGGGAGAAGAAATAGACAAAGGTTAAAAAAAACTAATGATTAACCTTTATTATTTATATTTAACGAGATTGTCTGTCTTTTTCTGATGCAGAAATAAGTTTATATTTGCCCTTTACAAATTTGTAGATTGCTGTTTTTTTATTAACTGTAAGTTTTTGGCAGGTTCCTTCGTTGTATTGAATATGGGTTACAATATTGAAGTACTCTGATTTTTGAGTTTCATCAAATTTTATCTCTACTTTCTGCTCTGAGGCGGCTTCACCGCATGCGCCAGAGCTTGGTTTTTCACCAAATCCAACATTCAACGCTACTTTTAGCACACCCATATATGGGGTGATTAAATTAATGTATTTGGTCTCATATCCTTGGTGTGCATCGGTTATCAATAGCATTATAGCGTGTCTATCTTTTCCGATGCGAACTAAACTTATTTTTTCACCAAATGCATTGCCCCATCCAATAATCATGCTCTTAGTTTCTATTGCCCAGCTATCTTTTATTTTGGTATAAATAGCGCCGCCAATGAGTGGAGTACAAGCATGGCACATATATTGTTCAGCAGGCTCTGGTGTAATATGGAAAATTACAAAGTGTTTTTCGGAATTTTTTTCATTGTAACCCGATTCGAATGCCACTGATATATACCCTGTTGTTTGTC
>MHEL01000034.1:5191-5333 GCA_001803815.1 Nitrospirae bacterium RBG_19FT_COMBO_42_15
TAGATCAGAAGATGTCCATGTCTGACCGCCATATAACAATATCATGGCCTTGTTAGCATCAAAAGGCTCCTTCATTGTTTTCATGTCTTTGGAATATAAATGAGTGGTATATAGTGTGAAAATGTAGGGTTTGACAAAATTC
>MHEL01000035.1:0-1140 GCA_001803815.1 Nitrospirae bacterium RBG_19FT_COMBO_42_15
GGTTGAAGTAGTAAAAGCAGAAAGCGGCGGCAGTTTGATTGATAAAGGATTTCTTGATACTTCTCTGACAGTGGATTATGGAAAAAGAAGCATGAAGCTTGATTCTGGCAAATCAAATGTCGGAGGGGTACAGAATACATATTCAAAATCAGATATATCTGATGTGAATGCTTTTAAACCATCGCTTACTGACACAATCTACTCTGCAAAGCTTACATACGGGATTGCTGATTATCTGAATTTATTTGTAAATGTTGGGACGATATTTGAGGAGTTTAAGTTTAAAGATCCAGACTCTACAGCGTATGGAACCATTGGAAAGAGCAAGGCCGGGATATATGGCGGCGGCGGATTAAGGGCAGGATACAAATTTCCAATGGGTCTATATATTGCAGGAACAGGTATGTTTAATATGGGTATGGTATCCGATTACAGCGAACTTAAGGAATATTCTGAATCAAAGAATACTATATATGATTGGGAGGGCAATCTTATCTTTGGTTATGATATTAGCGTAACCCCATCATTCAGTATTATTCCATATCTTGGTGGAAGATATTCGGACAGATTAAGCATACTGGAAATAAAAGATAGCAATGGTGATAGTTATTATGAGGAATACAAGAGTAAGTCAAAGTTTGGCGGTTTCGGCGGTATGGAATTTAGATTTACAAAACAGTTATCTGCAAAAGTAGAGGGTGGTTTAGGTGATAAAACTGGCGTTGGTGCGGCGCTTTCATATAGATGGAAAATCTATCCATTGGAAACCACCCCGGGTGGCGAAGTAGCTATTCAAGGTGGCGGTGGGGATATGATTGAAAAAGACCTCTTTGCTACAGCTCTAACCGTTGACTATGGAAAAAGAAAGATGAAGATGGATTACGGCAAATCACAGATAGGCGGGGTGGCCACAGTATATACAAAATCAGATATAACTGATAAAAATAAGCTTAAACCATCATTTACTGATTCAATCTACTCAGCAAAATTTACTTATGGCATTGCTGATTGGCTTAATTTATTTGTAAATGTTGGAACAATATTTGACGAATTTAAAGATAATACAGAGATTGGAAAGAGCGAGACAGGGATATACGGCGGAGGCGGCCTAAGAGCAGGATTCAAATTCCCATTTGGCCT
>MHEL01000035.1:1216-1390 GCA_001803815.1 Nitrospirae bacterium RBG_19FT_COMBO_42_15
AATAACATATACGACTGGGAAGGCAATATTTCTGTGGGATATGATATTCGAGTATCCCAATCATTCAGAATTATTCCATATCTTGGCGGAAGATATTCTGACAGATACAGCAAACTTGAGCTTAAAACATCTGGCGGTGATTATTACTACCATGAATACTGGAGCAAGACAAAG
>MHEL01000035.1:1507-1748 GCA_001803815.1 Nitrospirae bacterium RBG_19FT_COMBO_42_15
AAGGGGGGATTTATTGTCTCCAAAGCATTATACGATAATAAATATTCCATGACAAGAACAGAAGAAATGCTTTTAAATATGGGGCCGCAGCACCCCAGTACGCACGGAGTCTTGAGGCTTGTCCTTCAGCTCGACGGAGAAAAGGTTCTAAAGGCTACCCCGCATGTCGGCTATCTGCACCGCGGCATTGAGAAGCTGTCTGAATCGCGTTTATATAACCAGATAATACCCCTTACAGACC
>MHEL01000035.1:1845-10452 GCA_001803815.1 Nitrospirae bacterium RBG_19FT_COMBO_42_15
CAGAACTATTATTGCAGAGTTTCAGAGGATAGCGAGCCACCTTCTTTGGCTTGGAACGCATGCCATTGACCTTGGGGCAATGACTGTTTTTTTCTATTGCTTCCGCGAGAGGGAGCTTGTCCTTGACCTGTTTGAGATAATCTGTGGCGCAAGATTAACAACAAGCTATTACATCCCCGGCGGCGTAAGAAGGGATGCTGCCTCAGAATTTATAGATAAGGCATACAAATTCACAGAGATATTTCCTTCAAAGGTAGATGAGTATGACACCCTGATTAAAAACAACAGGATATGGCTTGGAAGGACAAAAGGGATAGGCGTTATCAGCGCAGAGGATGCAATCAATTTTGGCCTTAGCGGGCCAACACTCCGCGGTTCAGGCGTAAATTTAGATGTCAGAAAGGCAGAGCCATATGCTGCTTATGATAAGGTAGAGTTTGATGTGCCGTTAGGCAAAAACGGCGATGTATACGACAGATATCTGATTCGTGTAGAAGAGATGAGGCAGAGCAACAGGATTATCAAACAGTGTCTTGATAAGATGCCGAAAGGGCCTGTTGTAATTGATAATCCAAAGATTGTGTTGCCAGAAAAGAAAAAGACCATGACAGAGATAGAATCCCTTATTCATCATTTTAAATTAGTATCAGAGGGCTACAAGACCCCGCCTGGTGAGGTCTATTGCGGAACAGAAGCGCCAAAGGGAGAGCTTGGTATTTATATAGTAAGCGACGGGAGTAATAAACCATATCGTATGAAAGTAAGGGCGCCTTCATTTGTGCATCTCGGCGCATTTGATTATATGTCTAAGGGGCACATGATTGCTGATATTATTGCCATAATAGGAACGATTGACATTGTGTTAGGAGAGGTAGACAGATAGTGTCTGACACAAACATAGAAAAAAAAGGCTATGCCTTTTCAAAAGAGGGAATGAATAGATTAAAGGAGATGATGAAGGACTATCCTTCATCTGATGCCCTTCTTTTGCCTGCATTATATATTGCACAGGAGGAGTTTGGTCATCTTGATACAGAAGCATTACAGTATGTGGCAGATGTATTAAAGGTGCCGAAATCAAAGGTCTATGGCGTTGCCACATACTATACAATGTATAAGACAAAGCCGACAGGCAAACACCTTATTCAGGTCTGCACAAACCTTTCATGCTCGCTTCTCGGCGCAGACCATATAGTAAAGTATCTTGAGAATAAGCTCACCATAAAAGTAGGCGAGACAACACCTGATAAGAAATTTACATTAATAACTGTTGAGTGCCTCGGCTCTTGCGGCACAGCGCCGATGATGCAGGTTAATGATACATATTATGAAAATCTGACAGAGAAGGAGATAGACAGGATATTAGAGGAATTGAAGTAGGGGCAACCCCCTGTGGTTGCCCTTTATCAGGGCAGGCGCAGAAGCCGTGCACCTACATGGTATTTTAACATGAACAACATCTTACTAAAAAACATAAATAAACCAAACTCAACAGATATAGAAACCTATCTGAAAGGCGGCGGATATAAGTCCCTTGAAAAGGCTCTAAAGGAATATACGCCAAAGGATGTAATTGATATTGTCCAGAAATCAGGCCTTCGAGGCAGGGGCGGCGCGGGTTTCCCAACTGGAAAGAAATGGGAATTTGCAGCAGCAGACAAGAATACGCCGCGCTATCTTTTGTGCAATGCTGATGAAGGCGAGCCTGGTACATACAAGGACAGGCCGATTATTGAAAAAGACCCGCATCAATTAATAGAGGGCATTATTATATCCGGCTATGCAATCGGCGCTGCTGCCTGTTACATATATATAAGAGGCGAATACGCCTATGGCGCTGATGTCCTGAGAAGGGCGATTGCACAGGCATACAAAAAGGGTTTCCTTGGCAAAAAGATTCTTGGAAAGAAATTTGACTTTGACCTTTATGTGCACAAAGGCGCTGGCGCCTATGTTTGCGGCGAGGAGACAGCATTAATAGAGTCACTTGAAGGAAAGCGCGGGCAGTCAAGGATAAAGCCGCCATTCCCTGTTAATGTCGGCGTATGGAACAAGCCGACTGTAATAAACAATGTTGAGACCCTTGCGAATATTTCACATATTATAAATAATGGGCCAGACTGGTTTAAGACAATGGGTCCTGAAAAATGCCCTGGGCCAAAGATATATTCAATAAGCGGCCATGTAAATAAGCCGGGTAATTATGAGCTGATAATGGGCACGCCTTTAAAGGATTTAATATATAAATATGGGGGCGGTATCAGGAATGGAAGGAATCTGAAGGCAGTGATCCCAGGCGGCGCATCAACGCCTGTTTTAAAGCCGGAGCAAATAGATGTGAATATGGACTACGAATCTGTCGGCGCAGTCGGCTCTATGCTCGGCTCTGGCGCTGTTATGGTAATGGATGAGACAGTCTGCATGGTTGGTGTTGCGAGGAGGCTTCTGAAATTCTTTGCCCATGAGTCATGCGGTAAATGCTCTCCATGCCGCGAAGGCACGCACTGGCTTGTCCAGATATTAGACAGGATCGTCAGCAATGAGGGCAAGATAGAGGATATAGATTTAATGCTTGATATCTGTGACAACATGAGGGGCAAGACCTTCTGCCCATTAGGCGACGGCGCAATAAATCCAGTATTGAGCACAATAAAACATTTTAAGGATGAATACCTGATTCATATAGAAGAAAAGAGGTGTCCTGTAGGTTATAGGCATAGTGAGCATTGTTTGTAATTATGGTTAAATTAACAATCAATAACAAAATAGTAGAAGCCCCTGATGGCATGCTCCTTACAGAGGCGGCAAAGATGGCAGGCATAGAGATTCCGACACTTTGCTATCACCCTGAACTCCAGCCCTACGGCGGGTGCAGGCTCTGCCTCGTTAGAATAGAGAAGATGCCAAAGCTCCAGACAGCATGCACAACAAGGGTCTGCGACAACATGGTTGTAACAACAGAATCTCCTGAGATTGAAAAGGCAAGAAAGGGGATGCTGGAGTTTGTCCTTACATATCACCCATTGGACTGCCCTATATGCGATAAAGGCGGGGAGTGCGAGCTACAGAATCTTGTATTTAAATTCGGCTCAGGCTTCAGGAGATATGCAGAGGATATAGAAGAATATACTATAGATACAAATGACCCGCTTATTGACAGGGAGCTTGACCGCTGCGTCAGGTGTTTAAGATGCGTAAGGGTATGCGACGAGGTTCAGGGTGTAACAAATCTGACTGCATACAACAGAGGCAGCCATACAGAGATTGGGCCGTTCATGGGCGGGAGCATCTTTAACTGCGAGTATTGCGGCTCATGTGTTTCAATATGCCCTGTTGGCGCATTAACAAGCAAGCTCTTCAAATACAAGGCAAGGCCGTGGCAGACAAAAAGGACAGAGACAATATGCACATACTGCGGATGCGGATGCCAGTTTGCATTAGAGACACGAAATGGCGAGGTCCTGCGTGTTGTAACAGATTACGATAAGGGCGTTAATGAGGGAAGCCTCTGCACCCGCGGCAGGTTTGGTTATAGTTTTATAAATAATAAAAAGAGGCTTACAACGCCATTAATAAAGACAAATACCAAGCTTGAGCCAACATCATGGGATGAGGCAACAGATATCATTGCAGATAGATTCAAAAAGATTATAGAGAATAATGGGCCTGATGCCATTGCAGGCATTATTACAGGCCACTGCACAAATGAGGACATATATCTTTTCCAGAAGTTTATGAGGCTTGCCATCGGCACAAACAATATAGACAGCGCAGCAAGGTATGGTTATATAAATGCAATGAGCGCCATAAAGCAGGTCATTGGCAGTAAGAGATTTGAGGCGTCCTTAGAGGATGTTGCAAATGCAGATGTGATACTCTCAATCTGTTCAAATATAACAGAGGTAAATCCTATAGCAGGATTAAAGGTGAGAAGGGCTGCAAAGAGAGGCGCAGAGCTGATTGCTGCAGATGTCAGGGATACGGATATCGCCAAATTTGCCGCACAAAATCTGATAATAAAATCCGGCTCAGAAAGATGGTTTATCCATGGCCTTATCAAGGCAGTTCTTGAGGAGGGGCTATATGATAATAAGGTGTATAAGGAGCACAAAAAATTCATTAATAATCTCAACAGCGCATTAAAGGGGCTTTTGTTTGAGGAGATTGAAACAAAAACCGGCATCAGTGAAAAAGATATTATTAATGCAGCAAAGGCATATTCAAAGGCAAAGAAGGGTGTAATAATCCTTGGACAGGGGATTACGCATCAGCAAGACGGATATAAGAGCTCCTTGAATCTTTTAGACCTCTGTATTTTAACAGGCAATATAGACGGCAAGGGAACAGCCATTCTGCCGTTATGCGATGAGAATAATGAATACGGCGCCATAGAGATGGGCGCAGCGCCTGAGTTTCTGCCGGGGCTCTTAAATGCAGGTGATGCAAGGCAGAGGGATATTATCTCAAAGATATGGGATAAAAAGATACCTTCAAAAAAGGGACTGACAATGCCTGAAATATTTAATGGCGTATTAAAGGGAAAGATAAAGGCTCTGTATATAATCGGCGAGAATCCTGCCGGGACATTTCCGCAGAAGTCTGAATTTTATGAAGCCCTGCAAAAGCTGGATTTCCTTGTATGCCAGGATTTATTCCCAACAGCAACATGCGAGCTTGCTGATATTGTGCTTCCAGCTTCTTCATTTGCAGAAAAGGACGGCACATTTACAAATATGGAGGGCCGCGCGCAGAAGATTAAGGCTGCGATTAATCCTGTTGGAGAGTCAAGACCTGACTATCAGATATTCTCTGCCTTATCTGAGAAGATGGGTTATCCAATGGATTATGATAATGCAGATGCAATATTAAAAGAGATTGCGCAGGTTATTGAGGGGTGCGGGTTAGAAGAGGAAAAAGATGCAATAGGGAATTATGTGAAGATTTCTCTCAAGGATTTAAAGGAACAGTATGAAAGGAAAGAAGAGAAGCTGCCTGCAAAATTTCCTTTTAAACTGAAGCTTGGACCGGTTCTTTTCCATTCAGGAAAACTGAGCGGTTATTCAGATGGCCCTGTAAGGATACTTCCAGAGGGAAGGCTTAAGATAAATCCAAATGACGCTGACAGGCTCGGCATTATAGAAGGCGACAGGGCGTTGTTAAAGAATGCAAATGGAGAGGTTAAGGTAAAGGTGGAGATTACAGACAGGATACCTGAAGGTTTATTATTTTATCCTGAGCATTTTATGTATCCTGCTGTAAGGAATTTGTGCGAGATAGATATTGATAAGGATACAAAAGCAAATTATTTTAAAAGTACTTTTGTTGCAGTAGAGAGGCATGTGCCGGAGCATTAATTTATGAACTTTGATATTAACCTCATAATCAGTTTAACAGTAATATTGATGACCATCGGCGTTGTGATGGGTACTGTGCTGACAGTTGTGCCTTTACTTACCCTTTTGGAGCGCCGTGTCCTTGGCTTTATGCAGGACAGGCTTGGTCCGAATCGTGTCGGGCCTTTTGGCATTTTGCAGCCTTTTGCAGACGGTATTAAGCTCTTTCTTAAAGAGATTATTATCCCTTCTGCGTCAAATAAGATTATCTTTATATCAGCGCCTGTAATTACAATGATACCTGCTTTAATAGCCTTTGCAGTAATACCATTTGGCAGGGATTTTAAGCTGCACCTTGAACTATTTGGCATTACAATTGACAGGACAATACATCTGTATATTACAGATTTGAATATCGGCATTCTATATATATTTGCATTAGGCTCTATCGGGACTTATGGCGTAATTCTAGGCGGCTGGGCGTCAAACAGCAAATATGCCTTTCTCGGCGCCATGCGCTCCGCAGCTCAGATGATTAGCTATGAGTTGTCGCTTGGGCTTTCTACTGTCGGCATTATTCTTCTCACGGGCTCTTTATCAATGGTGGATATTGTTAATGCACAGGCAAAACACTGGTTCATTATATATCAATTGCCTGCATTTATATTATTCATTATATCCGGCGTTGCAGAGACAAACAGGGCGCCATTTGACCTTCCAGAGGCAGAGAGCGAGCTTGTCGCAGGATTTCATACAGAGTACAGCGGCATGGGCTTTGCATTTTATTTCCTTGCAGAGTATGCAAACATGATAATGATATCAAGCATTGCAACAATACTATTTTTCGGCGGCTGGCAGCCTTTATTTGAATTTAAGAGCTCATTTGAGCCAATTAATATAATCCAGCCTGTAATGTGGTTCTGTGCAAAGGTATTCTTTTTCCTGTTCTTTTATATATGGCTAAGGGCTACATTGCCAAGGCTTAGATATGACCAGTTGATGAATCTTGGATGGAAGTATCTTATACCATTGTCAATTATTAATGTCGCTGTTACGGCGATTGTAATGTACATAGTAAAGAATGGCATATAGAAGGTGTCATTCCTGCATGTATTAAGCAGGGAGCAGAAATCCAGTCCTTCGACAAGCTCAGGATGCATGGTGAGCCTGTCGAACCATGGATTCCCGCTCAAAAACGCTGCGGGAATGACAAAAACTTAAGGGGTAGCCGCAGGCTTTAGCCTGCGGTATTTAAGATTTTGTTATGATTAAGTTCTTAAAGAACATATTTTTCATAGACATTATAGTGGGTCTCCTCCTGACCCTTAAGCACTTTTTTATGTTTAAGGGCAAAAGAGGGGTAACCATTGAGTATCCTGATGAAAAGAGGCCTCTGCCTGACGGTTACAGGGGGCTGCTCTGTTTAAGGAGAAAGGATGACGGCTCTGAAAGATGCGTCGGCTGCACACTGTGCGAGGCATACTGTCCATCAAAGTGCATTACAGTTGTCAGCGCTGGTTCCGAGGCAGACCCTATGAAGAGATATGCAAAGTTCTATCAGATAGATATTACAAAGTGCGTCTTCTGCGGCTACTGTGTTGACGCATGCCCTGTAGAGGCGCTGGCAATGACAAAGAGGTATGAGCTTTCGCAATACGAAAAGGGAACGATTGTTATGACAAAGGAAAAACTTCTTGAGATTGGCGATGAAGACTATCCATGCCAGCCTGTTCGGCAGACAGGGAGGAAGGATTGATGCTTAATCTCTTATTCTTTTATTTTGCAGCAGTGATTGTAATCAGCGCGCTCTTTGTAATAATTAAGAGAAATGCATTCCACAGCGCTGTTGCGCTTTTGGTTACGCTTATTCATATTGCAGGGATATTCGTATTGCTAAACGCAGAATTTCTTGCTGCTGTTCAGATACTTGTCTATGCCGGCGCAATATTGGTAATGATTATATTTGTCCTTATGTTCTTAAATGTTACTCAGAGATACAGGATGTTCAACAGGCAGAAATTTATTGCCTTCTTAATGGGTATTATTCTTATTGGAGAGGTGTTGTATGTAATCACAAGGTCTGCAATAAAAGGGCCAAAGGGCGATTTTACCATTGCGAAGATACTATCAGAAGGCAATACACAGGCAATTGGAAGGATACTATATACAGATTATCTCTTTCCATTTGAGGTGGCATCCTTGATATTATTGGTTGCAATGATTGGGGCAATTGTATTGGCAAAGAAAGAGATATAAAAAAAGTTTAAGGGCTCTGGTAGTCGCAGGCTTTAGCCTGCGGAATAACGCAACCTAAAGGTTGCGGCTACCAACTTAAGGTGAACACACTATGGTACCTTTACATTATTATTTAATATTAGCTGCAATACTGTTTATCATAGGCATGATTGGCGTGCTTGTAAGGAGGAATTTTCTTACAGTGCTTATGTCAATAGAGCTTATGCTAAATGCTGTTAATATCAATTTTGTCGCCTTTGCGCACTACATGGATTCTATAAATGGCAGGATTTATGTATTTTTTATTATGACTGTTGCAGCAGCAGAGGCTGCAATCGGACTTGCAATATTGATCTCTACTTACAGAAATACAGGCACAACCTTTGTTGATGAGATAAGCTCCCTGAAGGGATAAGGATAGAAGGGATAAGGAGATAATGGAAAGTATAATTTCTATAAAACCGCTGCTTGCAATCCTCGTTTCCACTGCTGCTGCTTTTCTTATAATGCTGACAGGCGAGAAGAGGGCTAATCTGCGGGAATTCTGGTCTGTGGCAGCAGGTGTAGTAAAATTCCTAATTGTGGTGTCAATGGTTCCTGTTATCCTTGAGGGAAAGACAATAGAATATACCCTTTTACACATTCTGCCCGGGATTGATATCAAATTCAGGGCAAATGCCTTTAGCATTTTATTTGCATTAGGCGCCTCATTCCTCTGGATACTTACAACTTTTTATTCTATAGGCTACATGCGGCCGATTAAGGCGCATTCACAGACAAGGTATTTTGTATGCTTTGCCATTGCGCTTACAGCCACAATGGGTGTGGCATTTTCAGCAAACCTGTTTACCATGTTTATATTCTACGAAGGCCTGACCATAATTACATATCCTCTTGTCGGGCACAAGGAGGATGCTGAATCGCTGAAAGGCGCCAGAAAATATGCCATATACCTGCTCGGCGCTGCAAAGGTGTTTCTCATTGCAGCCATTATCTTAACATATAATCTTGCAGGCACGCTTGAATTTTCAAATGGCGG
>MHEL01000035.1:10471-12569 GCA_001803815.1 Nitrospirae bacterium RBG_19FT_COMBO_42_15
CGGGCAGAGCATCCTGTATTGCTTAGCATTATATTCATACTTTTCTTCTTTGGGTTTGCAAAGAATGCAGTAATGCCGCTTCATGGCTGGCTTCCTGCTGCAATGGTGGCTCCAACCCCTGTTAGCGCGCTGCTGCATGCTGTGGCAGTTGTAAAGACAGGTGTCTTTACAACCCTAACAGTAATATTTTATGTCTTTGGCACCGGTCTTTTGAAAGACCTTGGCGTAAATGTTATTGCTGTATTCTTTGCCTCATTTACAATAATTATGGCATCTGTCATTGCCCTGAGCCGCGACAACCTCAAGGCAAGGCTTGCCTTTTCTACAATCAGCCAGCTCTCTTATATTATACTTGGCGCAGCATTATTGACGCCGAGCGGCATTATAGGCGGTGTTTCGCACATAACAATGCATGCATTTGCAAAGATTACATTGTTCTTTTGCGCAGGCTCTCTGTATATATCGTCGCATAAAACAGAGATCAGCCAATTAAGCGGAATCGGCAAGAAGATGCCGTGGACAATGACAGCATTTGCCATAGGGACATTAAGCATGATCGGCGTCCCTTCTGTCGGCGGGTTTATCAGCAAATGGAATCTGGTAATAGGTTCATTAGAGGCTAAAAATATTATGGTGCTTGTTGTGCTTCTTGCAAGCACCCTGCTTAATACAGCATATTTTGCCCCTATTGTTTATAAGGCATTCTTTGAAGAGGAGCATATTGAGAAAGGCCGCCACGAACACCACGAGGATATTAAAGAAAATCCTTTTATGGTTGTTCCATTATTTTTAACTGCCATTGCCACTATTATATTAGGCCTTTATCCTGATTTTGTAATAGGACTGGCAAAGGAGGTAATCAAATGAAGCAGGAGAGAGAGTCTGCAGGCACGAATAAAATAATGAAGAATATATTCTACATACTCCTGATCCTTGTTGTCCTGTCTGATGTTGCTATAAGGCAATTCTCAGGCCATGCGGCAGAGCATTTTTTCGGCGATAAGATATGGGCGTTCTGGTCTTTGTTCGGCCTTATCGGCTGCCTTATCCTCATTATAGTCTGCAAGGGTATCGGTCATGCATTCCTTATGAAGAAGGAGGATTACTATGACTGACCTCTGGCTTCACCCTGCAATATTTTATATCCTTGGCGCTATTCTGACGCCGTTTTTAAAGGGCAAGGTTAAGCAGACCTTTATTTTATTAATTGGCGCTGCTGCATTTCTGAGTGTTGTGTCCATGCCTCAGGGTGTATACGGCGTTGTCAGATTTTTAGGCCAGGATCTAATTTTTGGAAGGGTTGATAAGCTGAGCCTCGTTTTTGCGCACGTATTCACGCTGATGGCCTTTATAGGGTTCATTTACAGCCTTCACATTAAAGATGACGGCCAGCATGTCGCTGCCCTGCTTTATGTGGGAGGCTCTATCGGCGCTACCTTTGCCGGGGATTATGTAACGCTCTTTATCTTTTGGGAGATAATGGCTTTTGCATCTGTGTTTCTTGTTTTATTCAGAAGGACCAAAGAGTCTGTTGATGCAGGATACAGATATCTTCTGGTTCATGTTGTCGGAGGCCTTTTTCTTTTGGCAGGTATAGTTCTAAGATATGGAGAAACAGGGAGCTTTGTATTTGGCCCGATTGCGCAGGAGGGCGCCACTTATACAGCCTATCTGATAATGATTGGATTCTGCCTGAATGCCGCTGTGCCGCCCTTACACGCATGGCTCCCTGACGCCTATCCAAAGGCAACGGTAACAGGCGCTGTTTTTATGTCTGCCTTTACTACAAAGACCGCTGTTTATACTTTGGCCCGTGGCTTTCCGGGCTTTGAGATATTGGCTGTTCTCGGCGCAATAATGGCGCTCTACGGCGTCTGTTACGCTGTTATAGAAAATGACGCAAGGAAGATCCTTGCCTATCATATTGTCAGTCAGGTTGGATACATGGTTGCAGGGATTGGCATAGGCACAGAGATGGCAGTGAATGGCGCAACATCCCATGCCTATGCGCATATTATTTATAAGGGGCTTTTATTTATGGGCGCAGGCGCTGTTCTTGAGATGACAGGAAGGTCAAAATTAAATGAACTCGGCGGCC
>MHEL01000036.1:0-266 GCA_001803815.1 Nitrospirae bacterium RBG_19FT_COMBO_42_15
GATAAAAGAACAGTTGAAATGCTTGCCGCTGAAATAGGTCATGGCGAGGCAGAGGTCTTAGTCCTTGGAAAAGAATTATATGCTGACTGGCTCGTTATTGATGATGAAAGGGCAAGGGCTGCTGCAATATCATCAGGATTTCAGATAATAGGGCTTGCAGGTATTTTGTTATTAGCAAAACAACTCAAGCTTATTCCTTTCTTAAAGCCGATTCTTGAGGCCCTTAGAAATAAAAATTTCAGGATAAGCGATAATATTTATAAAGA
>MHEL01000036.1:365-640 GCA_001803815.1 Nitrospirae bacterium RBG_19FT_COMBO_42_15
TGACCTATAATAAATTAAAAACCCCTGAAAATTCCCTTAAAATTTTAGCTAAAAAAGGCGCATTTATACAGAGTCTACAAATATCCCAATACAAATGGTGCGGTTAGGGTTTACAAATCAGCAGGTTTAGTGATATTATACTGACGGGATTAATAATAAGAGGTGGTAATGCAGTTTGTTGATCAGGTAAAGATATATATAAAGGCAGGGGATGGCGGAAGGGGGAGCGTAAGTTTCCGCAGGGAGAAGTATGTGCCGCGCGGTGGGCCTGACGG